>JAJNBN010000182.1 GCA_021156225.1 Verrucomicrobiota bacterium
CATGCTTGCTTTACTGCTGGCAGCCTTTGCCTTCAACGCAATCGCCGCCACAGCCGTGCCCAAGAGCGAAACACCCGGCAAAATCATCGAGCGCTGGCCCGCACAGGTGAAGGACATCCAGTATCCGAGCAAGGCGGACAACACCCAACAACCCGCGATGTTCTTCACGCCGGATAGCAAAGAGAAGAAGCCTTTGCTGGTGGCGTTGCACAGTTGGTCGGCAGATTACAAACAGACCTCGCAAGCACCCTACGCCGAATGGTGCATCACGAACGACTGGGCCTTCATCCATCCCAACTTTCGCGGCCCGAACAACAAACCGGAAGCGTGCGGCTCCGAACTCGTCGTACAGGACATTTTGAGCGCCGTCGAATACGCGCAAAAGCAAACGGCCATCGATCCGCAACGCATCTACCTCGTTGGCGCATCTGGTGGCGGCTATGCCACCCTGCTCATGGCCGGTCGCGCCCCAGACCTCTGGGCCGCTGCCTCCGCGTGGGTGCCCATCAGCGATATCCAAGCCTGGCACGAAGAATCCACCCGCAAAAAACAACGCTACGCGAAGGACATCGAACTCTCCTGCGGCGGCGTTCCCAAACCCGGCACGCCTACCGGAGACGAAGCCAAAAAACGCTCCGCCCTCACTTACCTCGCTAAGGCCAAGAATCTGAAAGTCTCCATCAATGCGGGGATCAACGATGGTCACACCGGCAGCGTCCCGATCAGCCATACCTTGCGCGCTTACAATCTGCTGGCTCAACCCAAGGACCGCTTGACCGAAGAAGAGATCACTTACTTCACCGAAAAATCTAAGGTGCCGCCCACCGTAAAAGATGCTGTCCCGAACGACCCACATCACGGCGAGAAGAAAGTCCTCTTCCGCCGCGAATCCGCCAACGTCCGCGTGACCATCTTCGACGGCGGCCACGAAGGCCTCCCCGCCCCCGCCCTCCACTGGCTGGCGGAACAGAGGAAACGTTAAATCGTTAAAAACGTTAAACGGTGACTCGTGCAACGATTCAACGATTCAACGATTTTAACCATTCTACCTGTGGTTACCTGTCTTGACGCCGCCCAATAATCCTCAATCATCCCCCGCCATGCAGAATAACGGTCTCCCGCTCATCGCTCCGGCCATCGTCCCGGTGCTTGATCCGCAATTTCGTCCCGCTGTGCTGGCCAATCGCGCCTACCGCGCCGCCGTCGCCGCTTCCGGCAACCCGCTGAAGATCGTCATCGCGCTGGAACAGACCGATGGCTCCATCTTCCATTTCAACGCCGCGATCTTCCCGGAAAACAATCCGCAAGCTGCGGGCAATTTCGTTTACGTCGAGCGCCTTGTGAAGTTCATGCTCTGGGCGTGGGGCGGCTGGCGCGTGCATCTCGCCGGACCAGCCAAGCTCGCCGAGCAACTGCAAGCGCACTTCACGAACACCGCCACCGGCCGCTTCGATTCCGATCTAATCGGCGAGCGCGTCTATGATCATCCGCTCACCGTCGTCGCCACCACGCTGGAGAAACTTCCGCCGCAGAATGCGAAGACCCAACCGCTCGGCCGTCACCTCGACGGCTGCCGCATCGGCTTCGATCTCGGCGGCAGCGATCGCAAGGTGGCCGCCGTGATCGATGGCAAGGTCGTCTTCAGCGAAGAGATCGTCTGGGACCCGTATCATCAACCGGACCCGCAATATCACATCGACGGCATCCAAGACACCCTGAAGAAAGCCGCCGCGCATCTGCCCCGCGTGGATGCCATCGGCGGCAGTTCCGCCGGTGTGTATGTGAACAACCGCGTGAAGGTCGCTTCGCTCTTCCGGGGCGTGTCGCCAGAGCAATTCAACACGCGCGTCAAAAACCTCTTCCTCGATCTGCAAAAGGAATGGAACATTCCGTTCGATGTCGTGAACGACGGTGAAGTCACCGCGCTCGCTGGCTCCATGTCACTCAATAAAAACGCGGTGCTCGGCATCGCCCTTGGCACCAGCCAGGCCGTCGGTTATGTGACACCCGAAGGCAACATCACCACCTGGCTCAGCGAACTCGCCTTTGCCCCCGTGGATTACAACCCTGCCGCCGCCTGCGACGAATGGTCCGGTGATTACGGCGTAGGCGCGCAATACTTCTCCCAGCAAGCTGTCGGACGTCTGATTCCCGCCTCTGGCCTGCCTGTCGATGCCCAACTCGGCTTGCCCGAGAAACTGAAGGTCGTCCAAAAATTCATGGAAGCGGGTGATGAACGCGCCGCGAAGATTTACCAGACCATCGGCACCTATCTCGGCTACGCCCTCGCGCATTACACCGATTTTTACGAGTTCGAGAACGTCCTCATCCTCGGCCGCGTGACCAGCGGCAAGGGCGGCGACCTCATCCTCTCCGGTGCCAAAGAAGTGCTGGAAAAGGAATTCCCCGAACTCGCCTCTCGCATCGCCTTTCACATCCCGAACGAAAAAGACAAACGCCACGGACAAGCTGTTGCCGCCGCCAGCCTGCCTAGGCTAAAGTAATCTCATGCCCAAGCTACGCCACTTGCTCTGCCTCCTGTTGCTCGCATTCGCCGGCAATGCCCACAGCGCCGACCCTCTCCTCCGCGAAGAGCTCGATGTGAAGTATGGCGAGGCCAATGGCCAACCGCTGCTCATCGACGTATTTCGTCCCGCGGATCAAAAAGGAAAACTGCCCGTGGTGGTCTATGTCCATGGCGGCGGCTGGACCGGTGGTAACAAGAAAGACTTCCACAGCGGCGCGCGTGGTTTGGCCAAGGCCGGCTATGTGACCTTCAGCGTCGGCTATCGCCTCGTGCGCACGAATGACGTGAACAACAGCACGCGCTGGCCCGGACAGATCGACGATGTGCAGCGCGCCATCCGCTGGATCCGTTCCAAAGCGGACGAATATCAATTGGATACGAACAAGATCGGTGCTGTGGGTGGCTCTGCAGGTGGTCATCTCGTGAACCTGCTCGGCACCATCGAGACGCGCGATAATTCGGACAAAGCCCTCGCCAAGCATTCCAGCAAAGTCCAGTGCGTCATCAACGTCTTCGGCCCCACCGATCTCACCTTGGACTTCACCAAGCTCGTTGCTGCCGGGCCCATGGTGCAAGGTCTGGTGAATAACCTGATCGCCAAACCCAAGAGTACTCACATGGCGATTTACAAGGAAGCTTCCCCGCTCTTTCAAGTGACCTCCAACGCCGCACCATTCCTCCACTTCCACGGCACCGTCGACCCGCTGGTGCCCTTGGATCAATCGCAACGTTTCCATGATGCCCTGAAGAAAGCGGGCGTGGAATCCACCCTCGTCATCTTTGAAGGCGAAGGTCACGGCTTTCAGAAACCCGAGAACGTGCAGAAGTTCATTTTGGACTCGGTCAACTTTTTGAACAAGCACCTAAAGGGTATCAAAGCTAAATAATTGGTGGAGCGCGGGACTGTGTCTCGCAGGACCATCCAAACTTTCACGCGCTCTGATTAATTTAACTCCACCTTAGAATCGGCAATCCCTGCGGGACACAGTCCCGCGCTCCACTAGCATGAATCCTTATCACCAGTTCGTTGAGACTTACGCGCGCCTCGCCCGTGAAGGCAAATCCTGGCCGCTGGGCGGCTTCCCTGATTGCCCCAAGCCACAGATCGCCAAGGATGCCCCTGTGGCCCTCATCTTCTCCCCGCATCCGGATGATGAAGTCATCATCGGCGGGCTGGCGCTGCGTCTCTTGCGCCAGTCCGGCTGGAATGTCATCAACATCGCCGTGACGCAAGGCAGCAAGAAAGAGCGGCAGGCCGAGCGTTGGCGCGAGCTGAAGGAATGCTGTGACTGCATCGGCTTTGGCCTCGAAGCCACCGGTCCTTGCGGGCTCGAACGCGTCACGCTGAAATCACGCCAGACAGACGCACCTTACTGGACCAGCATGGTGCATCTCATCGTGGACATCCTGAAAAAACATCAGCCCAAGGTCATCTTCTTCCCGCATGAACTGGACTGGAACAGCGCCCATATCGGCACACATTTCCTCGTGACGGATGCCTTGAAGCACATGCCTGCGGAGTTCACCTGCCACTCTGTGGAGACAGAGTTCTGGGGCCAAATGCCCACGCCGAATCTCACCGTCGAACTTGGCACCCAAGAACTCGGCGACCTGATCACCGCGCTCACATTCCACGTCGGCGAAGTGAAGCGGAATCCTTATCACCTCAGCCTGCCCGCCTGGATGATGGATAATGTACGCCGAGGCGGCGAACTCGTTGGCGGCCAAGGCGGCGCCGCACCGGATTTCGTTTTCGCCACACTCTATCGTTTGCGCAAATGGAAGGATGGCGCGCTGCATCACACCTATCAGGGCGGTCGCAGCCTGGCGATGAGCGAAGATCCGACGGCGCTGTTTGCCTGAACCACACACAAAGCAAAAGGCACACCTTCGCAGGTGTGCCTTTGCTCGTAAAACTGTTCGTATCAACTAACTCGTCCGCCCGCCCTTAAACTCGAACAGGGACGTCACCGACGAGTTGTTATGGATACGCTTGATGGCCTCGCCCAATAGGCCGGCCACAGAAAGCGTCGTCACTTTCACACCCTCAATCGGCGCACGGAGCACCGTATCGGTCGTGATGAGTTCATCAATAACTGAAGCGCGCAGGCGCTGGACGCCCAAGTCATTCAGCAACGCATGCGAGACGCAGGCGTAGATGCGTTTGGCACCTTTCTTCTTCAGCAGCTTTGCCGCCGTCGTGAGCGTGCCGGCCGTTTCCGTCAAATCGTCCACCATCAGTACCGTTTTGCCCCGGATGTCACCGATGACGGTCATGGACTCGATCTCGGTCGCGCTCTTGCGCCGCTTGGCCACGATGGCTAGACCGGCATTAAGCACCTGGGAGTAAGCATGCGCCATCTTGATACCGCCCACATCGGGACTGACCACGACGAGGTCGGGCAGGTCCATCTGCTTCAGGTAGTCATACATCACCGGGGCCGCATACAGATGGTCCACCGGGATGTCGAAGAAGCCCTGGATCTGCTGCGCATGGAGGTCCATGGTCAGCACGCGGTTCGTGCCGGCGGCTACCATGAGATTCGCCACGAGCTTCGCCGTGATGGGCACGCGCGGCTGGTCCTTACGGTCCTGCCGGGCATAGCCGTAGAACGGCAGCACCGCCGTGATGCGTTGGGCGCTGGAGCGGCGGAGCGCATCCATCATGATGAACATCTCCATCAAATGATGGTTCGTGGGCGGACTTGTGGACTGCACCACGTAGATGTCCTCACCACGGACGTTCTCCTCAATCTTGACGAAGGTTTCGCCGTCAGGAAACGCATCGACTGTGCATTTGCCCAGCTCGATGCCCATATACTCGCAGATGGAGAGTGCGAGTGGCCGGTTGGATGTGCCGCAGAAAACTTTCACAAGGCGCGTTAGCTGTCCGTTGCTTCAAAATGGAAAACCCACCGACATGGTGGATTTTCAGCCGATTCAAATTGTGGCGAAACTGTAACAATGGACTTCGGGCAGGCAAGCCCTTATTCCGGGCGGATATAGAATGTTCAGAATCAACCACCTCCCGGTCAGACGCCCGTTCACGGGAACGCATTATAAAACCCGCGCGTTATTGGACTCAAATCCGCTTCACCTCGCGAAAAATCGTGTTATAGATTGAAGACATGGAAACTGAAATCGCCACTTTGCCCAGCGCCGCCGAAAAAGAACAACGCCAATGGGGCATGTTCTGTCACCTGGCCGCGTTGGCGGTATTCATCCCCATCATTCCATTCGGCAATATCGTAGGGCCGTTGGTGGTCTGGCTCTGGAAACGCCACGATATCCCCGGGGTAAACGAACATGGCAAGGCGGCGCTGAACTTCCATCTCTCCATCACGATATTCATGCTGATCCTCGGCTTGCTCGTCGCGCTGCCGCTGTTCTTGATATCGTTGATCTTCCCACCGCTGCTGCTGGGCTTGATCCCCGTGGCGGGGGTGGCCGTCCTGTTGTGGCTCACCGAATTCATCCTGACCATTGTCGCCGCCTTGCAGGCGAATGACGGCAAGCATTACCGCTATCCCTTCACGATCACCCTGCTCAAGTAAGCCCCGAACGCGCCTTGGCCTTGGCCAATTGCTCATCGGATAATTCCCCGATGAGCGAGTTCAGGTTCTTGCCCGCCTTCCGGTCGCCCTGCTGGTAGGCGGCATAAAACCAGTGAAAGGCCTCGATGAAATTCTTCTCCACGCCATCGCCCGCGTAATAGCGCGCCCCGAGATTGTTTTGCGCCAGCGCATGACCATTCTCCGCCGCACGCATCAGCCAGCTCACCGCCTGCTCGTCATTCAACGGCAGCACACTGCCCAACGCCTGCCGCCACGCCAGTTCATACTGCGCATCGGCATCACCCTCTTCAGCCTTCGGCAACAACGTGGCCAGCAACTGTTCCGCTTCCGGATCGCTCATATCGTTCACTGCTAGTGCTAACGCAAAGTTGCCTGCTTAAAAAGCAAAAGCTCCAAGACTGTTCGACAGCCTCGGAGCTTTGAAATCACCCTTCGCCTCTTACGTGAAGATTTCCCGCACCGGCTCGCCCATGTCCGTGATCGGCACAGGCCGGTCGCCGTCGTGCAGGTTTTTCGCCGGATTGATGCCCAGCGCGCAATGAATCGTCGCGTGCAAGTCCGGCACCGAGACCGGTCGTGACACGATCTGCTTCGCCAGTTCATCCGTCTCGCCGATGGCGCATCCCGTCTTCAAGCCGCCACCCGCGAGCGCCACGCTGAACGCCTTGGACCAATGTCCACGCCCGCCGCCGCCATCGAACTCCGGTGGCCGTCCGAATTCGCCCGCCACCACGATGAGCGTTTTATCGAGCAACTTATTCTTCTCCAGGTCCAGCACGAGGGTCGCCAATGCCTGGTCGAGTTGTTGGATGAGGATGTGCTGGTTCTTCTGTCCGTCATTGTGCGTGTCCCAACCCGTGCCGTTGATGAAGTTCAAGTTGAACGACACCTCAATGAACCGCACCCCGCGCTGGATCAACCGCC
>JAJNBN010000183.1 GCA_021156225.1 Verrucomicrobiota bacterium
TCCGCCGTGACCAAGGAGTCGACTTTAATGTTCATCATGCACGCCTCCACCGCATCGGATCGCTCTGGTTCGACAACTAGGTCGGAAAAATCCAGCCAACCGACTACTTTACCTTCTTTGCTCACCAAGGAAACATAAGCGAGTGGGTCAGATGGAACACGGTCGAGACAAGTATCCTGCCAGATGTTCGCTGCATCGGAGATTTTTGTATCCGCATCAAACGTGGTGAGGATTTCTCCACACACATCTCCCACGGTCACGAGTGCGGCCATTCTAGTTAAGATGTGTTGGGAGCCGAACATATTTAAGAGGTTGTCAGCGACTCTTCGATGCCAATGACCGAGAGTGTAATTTCCTCAACTTCTCCGTCGGGAGTCAGAATGAACGAACTCAAGGTGAGCTTGTGCAAGTCTGGGTCTTTTTTGAGCAGGATGGGGGATTCGTTCAGAACGGAAAGAATTGTACTCGCGTTTAGCACCAGTGAGTAGCCAATCCGAATCTGCCCCTGATTACGAAAGAACTGTGCGTCGACTGAAGATTGAAGGATGCGGAAGGAAAGCACTTCAGTTCCAGATGAGACGAACAACTTGCCTTCGGCTTCAATTCCTATTGATCGCGGAACAATACTCGTGACGATGAACGGCAGCCAGCCAGCCTCAGCCCAAGCCGCCAAGCGTGGAATCTCTCTGACAGGAATGGACGCCTTGACCGTTGTTGATTCATTGCATTCGACTGCCTCTGAATCTGATTCGCTTGATCGGGTTACCGAACCAACAAGGAAGCGTGCACGACTCTCTACAGACGAGAAATGATCCCGCATGACTGGATTGTCAGTGCATGGGTGCTTCGGCCACGGTGGACCAAGTTCATCAAAGAATACCCTGCCGCCATAAGGCGACTGGTAAAAATAGACGCTTGCGCCACAGACTGGACATTGCGCGTTTGGATTGACATAGCTGGGATAGGTGATGAACGGAAACTCGAATACTTCACCCTCACTTGTTGAGCGAAATGTCGAATAGCCTCCCCCGCTCCCAACCCCGCCGTAACGGCCGTATCCGACGTAACCCCCAAAGTTGCCATCGCCGCCCCATCCGCAGTTACAATCCCGTGGGTGATTCCATGCATTGCACATATTTACTTGGGTTTACCCATCAACAGTCCCTTGTCCTTGAAACTATGACTTAGAAAGACGTCGTAGGTAAATGTGCCCTCACTCATATTGGCTAAGCGGGGATACTAAACAAATCGGTTCATCACCCGCAAGCAGTTGCTTCCGCTTCCCTCAAGAATTCGTGCCAATCCGTGAAATTCGTGTCTTCTCCGCCCCTTAAACCCACCTCATACAAAACCAAGCCACCCTCGCGTAGCACCAACTCCCACGGCCCGCGCTTGACGCTGCCAAACCGCAGGCAGACAGTCCTTTCAACCACCATGAATCGCACTCACCAGACCCCTCCACGATGAGCATAAACATTCTACGCCTCTTGCCCACGCTCCTCACCCTGCTCCTCCCCCTCCTCTGCGCCACCACTCTGCACGCCGCCGAGTCCCCCTCCCACGGCCGCAACTACGACGAATCCAAAATCGCCCCCTACACCTTGCCCGACCCCTTGCTCGCCCGTGACGGCCACCGCATCACCACCACCAACGAATGGACCACCCTCCGTCGCGGCGAAATCCTAAAAGACTTCCGCGACCTCATGTATGGGCACACACCCAAGCTCCCCGTCAAACTCCGCGCGGAAATCACCGCCACCCGCAAAGACGCCGTGGGTGACCTCGCCACCCGCACCTTGGTCACCCTCCGCTTCTTCGATGACCCGGGCGCCCCGCAGATCCACCTCATGCTATACGTGCCTAATAACAACGCCGCGAAGAAGCCCGCACCCGTTTTCCTCGGCCTCAATTACTTCGGCAACGCCAGCCTCGAAAAAGATCCCACCATCCCGCTCTCCGACCGCTGGATGCGCCCCTCCTCCGACATGGGCATCGTGAACAACCGCGCCACCGAGTCCACCCGCAGCGTGCACGCCTCCCGCTGGCCCCTCGAACTCGCCCTCAAACGCGGCTACGCCGTCGCCACCTTTTACTACGGCGACGTCGAACCCGACCATCTTGAAGGCTGGCGCGACGGCATCCGCGGCTACGCCCTCAAGCTCGCCAACCGCACCGAACGCCAGCCCGATGAATGGGGCGCCCTCGGCGCCTGGGCTTGGGGCCTGAGCCGCGCCCTCGATTACCTCGAAACCGTTCCCTCTGTGGACGCCCGCAACGTTGCCGTCTTCGGCCATTCTCGCCACGGCAAAGCCACCCTCTGGGCAGGCGCACAAGATGAACGCTTCGCCCTCGTCATCTCGAACAACAGCGGCGAAGGCGGCGCCTCCTTGGCCCGACGCAACTTCGGTGAGAACATCGCCTACTCCATCGCCCACGCCTCCTGGCGCTACTGCGATAAATTTCGCGACTACATCGACCGCCCGCAAGCCCTCCCCTTCGACCAACACACCCTCCTCGCCCTCATCGCCCCCCGCCCCCTCTACGTCGCCAGCGCCACCGAAGACGAACTCGCCGACCCCAAAGGCGAATTCCTCAGCGCCGCCCACGCCGAACCCGTCTACAAACTCTTCGGCCGCCCCGCCCTCGGCACCACCGAGTGGCCGAAACCCGATCACCCCATCGGCCAGACCATCGGCTACCACCTCCGCACCGGCAAACACGACATCACGCGCTATGATTGGGAACAGTACCTGACCTTCGCCGACCGCCACCTTCCTCGCCCCCGCTAAAGCGCGATCTGAACTATTTCCGGTCGAAAACGCGAAAGCGGTGAAATGTGACTTCTCCTCTCAACGAGGAGAGGTCGGTTCCGCCCCCAGCGGAACCGGGTGAGGAGTGAGACGAAGCACGGAGCGACCAAGCGCATATCATATAATCGATGTTGGGCGTTCGATTTCCCCTTCCCCATTCGTGCCCCTTTGTGAAATCCGTGTCCTCCCCATATTGGCCCGCCGGTGCAACCGGCCCCGCTTT
The DNA here is from genome assembly GCA_021156225.1 of Verrucomicrobiota bacterium. GTDB lineage: Bacteria > Verrucomicrobiota > Verrucomicrobiia > Limisphaerales > JAEYXS01 > JAEYXS01. Next base: position 3,034 of record JAJNBN010000183.1, read on the forward strand.
CATTTCGACTTTCCCCCCGCCCTCCCCCATAATCCCCCGAATAATGAAATCAATGACGGGCTACGGGCGTGGCGAATGCGCTCAAAATGGATACAAGTTCTCCGTGGAAGCCAGCTCCGTGAACCGGAAGCAGACGGACATCGCCGTGACCTTGCCGCGCAATCTGGAACCGCTCGAAGCCCAGGTCCGCGATGAAGTGAACCGCAGCATCTCCCGCGGTCGCGTCGTCGTCCGCGTCGCCCTGCACGCCGCGAAGGACAAAGCCGCCAGCCAGCTCCGCCTGAACGAAGACCTCGCCAAGGCGTACGTGAAGGAATTCAAACGCCTCGCCAAAGACCTCAAGCTCGCCAGCAGCGAAGTCACCCTGGACATGCTCCTGCGCGCCCCCGGCGTCATGCAAGCCGGTGAAGACGAATCCGATGCCGAAGACTACTGGGCCGATCTTCACAAAGCCCTCCAGCAAGCTCTCGCCGAGATGCTGAAAATGCGCGAGCGCGAAGGCAAATCGTTGGAGAAAGATCTCGTCGGCCGCATGAAAGAGATCAAGGCCGCCGTGCAGCGCATCGCCAAGCGCGCCCCCGAAGTCCAAGTGCGTTACCGCGAGCAATTGCAGCAACGCATCAAGAGCGCCGGCCTCGACCTGCCCCAAGTGGAAGACGAACGCCTCATCAAAGAAGTCGTCTACTTCGCCGACCGCTCCGACATCTCCGAGGAACTGACCCGTCTGAACAGCCACTTCGGCCAGTTCGAGGAATGCCTGAAATCCAAGGAACCCATCGGCCGCACGCTCGATTTCCTTTCGCAAGAGATGAACCGCGAGGTGAACACCATCGGCTCCAAAGCCAACGATGCCGAGATCGCCCGCGACGTCGTGGTCATCAAGGCCGAACTGGAACGGTTCCGCGAACAGGTGCAAAACATCGAATAACGCATGGGTGACATGGGACAAAACTCCTCACCAGCTTTGTTGGTCGTCCTCTCCGCCCCCTCCGGCGCGGGTAAGACGACCTTGGGCGACAACCTGCTTCTCAAGCGCAAGGACATCATCCGCGTCGTCACCTGCACCACCCGCCAGCCCCGCCCCGGTGAACAGCACGGCGTGCATTACTTTTTCTTCAGCATGGAAGAGTTCAACCGTCGCGTGGCCGCCGGTGAATTCCTCGAATACGCCGATGTTTACGTCAATCGCTACGGCACCCTGAAAAGCGCCGTGCTCGATAAACTGCGCGCCGGTCAGGACGTCCTGCTCACCATCGATGTGCAAGGCGCCGCCTCCATCCGCAAACTCGCCCAGACCGACCCCGAGATCGCACAGGCCTTAGTCACCGTCTTTCTCACCCCTCCTTCCCGAAAAGAACTGGAACTCCGCCTCAACGGTCGCGGCACCGAAACGCCCGAAGTCCTCGCCCATCGCCTGCAAGAAGCCACGCGCGAACTGGAGCAAGCCCCCGAGTTCGACTATCTTCTCCTCAGCGAAACGCGCGAGAAAGACTTGGCCGCCTTGGAAGAGATCATCCACGCCGAGCATCGCCGCACCAAACGCCTGTCCTTGCCCGAAGCGTTGAAAGCCAAATCATGAGCAAACCGAAGAACATCGTGTTGGGCGTCACCGGCTCCATCGCCGCCCATCGGGCCGTGGACCTCGCCAGCCTCCTCACCAAAGCTGGCGCCGAGGTGAACGTCACCATGACCGCCGATGCCCAACGCTTCGTCACTCCCTTACCCTTCAAGACGCTCACCCGCAAACCCGTGGTGACCGATCTCTACGATGAAGAGGAAGGCTGGAAGCCCAGCCACATCCGCCTCGCCGATGAAGCCGATCTCCTGCTCATCGCCCCCGCCACCGCCAACATCCTCGCGAAAATGGCCCATGGTATTTCCGATGATGCGCTGACCTGCATCGCCCTCGCGCTCAATCCCAAGGCTGACATCCTCGTCGCCCCCGCCATGAACGGGAAGATGTGGCTGCACCCCGCCACCCAGGCGAACGTGAAGACCTTGAAGGAACGCGGCGTGCACTTCATCGGCCCGGATGAGGGCATGCTTTCCTGCGGCTACGAGGGCATCGGCCGCCTCTGGCCCATCGACAAGATTTGCGATAAGGCGCGGGAGTTGACCGGCCTCATCTAGGATGCGCCGTCCCATCGGGCATGAGATTCAAGACGCTCAAAGACCTCGCCAGTGTGTTGATCAGCCCGCCGGTTGATCCCCAGGAGCAGTCGCGTCGCATCGGCTTCATGGAGGAGAACGTGGTCCTCCCGGTAAAAGGCATCCTCATCGCGATGGTCTTTTATTTCCTCTTCTTCTCCGGCGAGTTCGAGGGCGTCAAAACTTTGGGTGAAGGCGGTTTTCAGCTCACCAGCATCCGGCTGGTTCTGGTTTCCTACCTGCTGTTCAACTGCTTCGCCGCCTACGTTCTCGTCCGGCACCGCCATTACCCGTCCCACCTGGTGCAACTGGTCGTGTTCAGCAATAACCTGATGGATGCCCTCATCGTGGCCCTGTGCACCATGCTCACCGGCGGTCTGAATACCTTTGCCTATTGGGTTTTCCTCGCCCTCATCATCCGGAATGCCGTCAGCGTGCCCTCTGCCCCCTGGCAGATCAGCCTGAATCTCCTGCTGGTCATTTGTTATGTGGCGGCCGCCATCATCGATAAGACTTCCATCACCTTCGAGATCGAACGCCAGTTCGAGCTGGAGGAAACACAATTACGCGCCGCCCACCTCATCGGCGGCAACACATACCAGCCCTACATCATCCGCGTGTTCCTGATGCTGCTGCTCATCGCCTGCTGTTACGGCGTGCAGATCCTTTTCGACCGCCAGCGTCAGGTGGAAGAGGACTTGCGCGAACATCTGCTCCGCCAGGAACAGTTACAATCCGCCGGCCGCGTCGCCGCCGAGATTGCCCATCAAATCAAGAACCCCTTGGCCATCATCACCAACGCCTCCTTCTCCCTGCAAAAGAGCATGGCGGCAGAGGGCAAGAAATCCGCCCTGCAACAGATCCAGATCATCCGGGACGAGGTGGAACGCGCCGATCGCATCATCACCGAACTCATGGGTTACGCCCAGCTCGCCGAAGGAAAAGTGGAAAAGCTTAACGTCATTGAAGAGCTGAACCGGGCTGTTGACTCCGTCTTTCCCAAGGGCACCCACGAAAAGATCAAGGTGGTGAAGGATTTCGACTATGACCTGCTGTCTTTACAGATGCAGCAGCGCCACCTCTCCGAGGTCTTTGTGAATCTCCTCACCAACGCCCGGGAAGCCCTGAATGGCGAAGGTCGCATCAAGATCATGGCCCGTAACGCCAAGGATTACACCGTCCTAATCACTTTCGAAGACAGCGGACCGGGCATCCCTCCGGAGAAGATCGTGAAGATCTTTGAAGCCTATTTCACCACCAAGGAAAAGGGTTCCGGTCTCGGCTTGGCCATCGCCCGGCAAAATGTGGAGATCTATGGCGGCACACTGACCGTAGAATCGGAGATTGGACACGGAGCCAAGTTCATCTTAAATCTCCCGGCAAGAACCATGATGCGTATCAATCGATGAGCCGTACATTGCCCCCCATACTGGTGGTTGACGACGAGAAGAACATGCGGGCCTCCCTGCAGACGATTCTCGAAGAAGAAGCCTATGGTGTCGTCTGCGTCGATTCCGCCGAGGAAGCCCTCCGCCGTCTCGATGCCTCCGAGTATCTGATGATCATCACCGATGCCCGCCTCGGCGGCATGAGCGGCTACGATTTCCTGGGCAAGGCCAAAGCCCGCTGGCCCCTGCTCCCCATCGTGATGATCACCGCCTACACCACCACCAAGCTCGCGGTGGAGGCGATCAAGGCCGGGGCCATGGACTATCTGGCCAAGCCCTTCGCCCCCGAAGAGCTCTTGCACATCGTGGAGCGCTGTGGTGAACGGCACGAACTGCTCAAGGAAAA
>JAJNBN010000184.1 GCA_021156225.1 Verrucomicrobiota bacterium
CCATGCCCGCCGCCGAGACGAGGCCACCACGAACATGCTCACCCTGCTCGATATGTGCGAACATCTCCGGGAAGAGTGGTCCCTCGTGAACCAGATGATCCGCGTGGCCATCACCGGCCTCTCGCTGGAAACCTTCCACTACGGCCTCGATACGCAGACCTGGAGCGAACCCGAATTGGCCACCTTCCAAGCCCGTCTGGAATCCCTCTCGCTCCTCACCAACCTCTATCAAACCCTCCTCTACGAACGCGCCCTGAACGTGCAAATGTTCAGCAACCTCCGCCAGAACATCAATCCCAACACCAACGTGATCCACAGCCCGGTCTCCATATTAAAAGATAAAGTATGGACCCTGCTATGGGATATGGATGACGACGAACACACCTTGCTAAGGATCTCTCAAGACCGCCTCGACCTCTATCGGCAAGGTCTCGCCTCCTCGAACTGGGCCGGTGTTCCCGCACAATTTCGCGCCATCAGTGATGCCGCCCTGCAAGACCCCCCCTCCTGGCGGAACGGCTATAAACGCTGGATGAGCTCAATAATGATCAACCATCTCGAGAAAGCCTTTCAAACCTTGCTCAAAGCCGAAACCACCCGCCTCCAAACCATCACCGCCATCGCCCTCGAACGCCACCGCCTCAAACACGGCCACCATCCCGATACTTTGGAAAAGCTCATCCCCGCATACCTCTCCCAAATTCCCCACGACCCCATGGATGGCCGCCCGCTGCGTTACCGCTTGGAAAAAGACGGCAACTTCACCCTCTGGTCCGTCGGCTTCGATGGCAAAGACAACGGTGGCGATCCCACCCTGCCCGATCCCAAAAAACAAAACGCTCCCCAAGACGCCCGTGATATGGTGTGGCCCCGCGTCGACCCCATCGACCTGCCGCCATAGCGTCCGAGATGAAGAAGGCCGAACCAACTTCCTCTATGGGCCCGCCGGTGCAACCGGCTCAGGTCTTCCCGGTATAACTCCACCCGCACTTAGGGCACACCGTCGCGTCCCCCGGAATCGTCGTCTGGCACGTGACGCACTTGATCGGCTCATCCGGCTGCACCCGCACATCATCACGCCCCAGCACGCGGACCGGTTCATTCGGCGCGATGAACCCGTAGAAAACCACTCCGAAAACAGGCACCAGAATGATCACCAGCACCCACATCAGTTTCGTCACCGGATCAAGATCCCGGCGTTTCAACGCCTGCGCCAGCACCATCAGCACCAAGGCGATCCACACAATCGTCAATACAGTCAACGCCTTGGAATCGGATGAAACCCGGGAAAAACTGGCTCAACCGGCTGATCGCGCTCTGCTTATTGATATTGTTCGGATGGCGCACCAGCACCTTGTACTTGTCCGCCAGCGTGTTCGGATTCTGCCCGAGCTGCACCAGATACTCGATCAGGCACACCGCATCATTCGCCACCCAGTCGAAAACGTCATCCTCACTGAGGAACCGGCTGTCTGCCCAGGTACGGTTCAGGCACGCCATCAGCGTATCCCGCACGAATGCCGGACGGCTGACCGCCAATGCCTGGTAAAATTTTGCTCCCTTGCCCACGGGTGCCGTCTTGCACATGTCCGTCAGGAAAGGCACCGCTTCCTCTGCTGGCAAATTCCGCGCGATGCTGTTCGCCACGGATTCCCAAGAAGCCACATCCCCATTCTTCATGATGAAGCGCAGGATGTCTCCCAAGTGGGGGAACCGCGCCTGCGTCACTGCCTGGCAAAAATCCGCGCGCTCCAAGGGGGACCACCCGCCCCACTCCTGCTCCAGCTCCGCCACGGTGATGCTCGCCGAGCCATCCGCAAACTTCGACTCGAAGAGTTTCGTCTGCAGATCGTCCATTTCGTACTGGCGCGACCAGCGAGTTTCTTTGACCAATTGCATGGTTCAGGGACCGCTATCCGGGGCGGTGGCGGTGACTAGAACAAAAAGCCGCCCCGCCCGCCAGTCCAAATAATACACCAATTCTGTCCCACGCACAGACACCGCCGCCCAGTTTCCTCCCCATCTTTAAGAATTACTTAAAGACCATGAATCCAACAGCTTAGGTCGAGATAATGAAACTCACCGCGACCTCCTAAGGCAATCATCCGGCAGCCTCCCACGCCCGGTTGCTTCCGCGCCTTGGCAGGAAACATCACGAACTTGTCCTTCACAAAACATCAACCGTGGTCTTTTCCGGAAAAACCATTGCCCTTATTTCCTGCGAGGTTTGGTCCGCAAGAAGTGGATGGCACGAAAGAAACCGGTGAACTTTTTCGCCCGTCCAGATACTTCTGTTGTCGCCCATTGTTTTCATGGTGCAGGTGGTGACGGTGGCGGAAACGACATCGGAGACAGTGGCGGTGGCTGCGATACGCGGCTCGGCCGCTGTGGCAACGCTCGCGTGGCGGAGTTCGGAAAATTCGTGCTGACCGCAGATGGAAGCATCATTGGAGGAGCCAATCGGGCCACGGGACTTGTCTTCATCACGCCCAGCACTTGCTCCGTCTCTACCCGCAACGGGTCCGTTTCCGGACGAGAGGCCAGCTGGGCGGCCAGCTTTTCGATCTCCGGCAATAGTGGATGGAAATATCGGCCACTCTGGCGGACTACGTGGGTCACTACCATTTCATTAGTGCTGGCCAGCAACGTTTTCAGGGCCCCCAGCACCCGCTCCTTGCCTTCGCGCCGATTGATCGCCTTTTCCAACATCGTGGCTGCCTCGGTCTGCTGGGAAAAATCCCCGGAAGCGATCATCTGGTCGATCGATGCCCACTTTTCCGTACTAAACCCAAATCTGCCGTCCAAATAATTTAGAAAGCTCGATAGCGTGGGCACTTCCTTCGGAACGATCTTTTCCAGTTCTTCCCGGTGCGCCCGCAGAAACTCCCCCTGCTTTAGCAACCCCGTGACGCAGTAATTCTTCTCCACCGCCGAGCCCGAGCTGATCCCTTTCACCAGCACAGCCGTGATTTTCTCCGAGGCCACGTCCAACTGCGCCAGCAGTATCGCCGCCCGCACCCGCTTGGTTTCACTCTCATCACCCAGCCGTTCACTGAGCAATTTCGCCGATTCATCGGCTGACAGGCGAAGCGTTCCGAACATCTTCCCCAAATCGGCCGGTGTTATCGTCGTGACCTCCAGAAAATGCTGCAACTGCGCTTTGGCTTTCAGGCCCAACGGCAGACGGATGCCGGAATTCTCCAATACCGCATGACTGCCTATGACCAAGCCTGCATTGGTGGAAGCGATTCCCTCCAGCAACGCCGGATGCGCATTCGTCCCCATCTTCCTCAGCGCATATGTCGCCCGGCTTTTGATCGCTGCGGAAGAATTCGTCAGCATCAGGACCAGATCGGGAGCCACCGACTCCGCCTGGAGCCCCATTGCCGCGAGACCGACGCATGCATTATATTGTAGATCATCCACGGCCCACGGCTTGGGAATGTGTTGTTGGATGGAGGGCGGCGAAATCTTCCAGACCTTGTCCCGCAATTCGTAGACGAACGAACGTTCCTTATGCAGCGCGTGCTTCAGCGGCTCCAGCGCCGGCTTACCGATCTTCGCCAGCGCATCCGCGGCGATCTCGCGTCGCACGTAATTGGTCCCGTTCAATTCCGCCAGCCAATAGCTCAGCGACTTGTCGGAATACTTGGGCTCATGCCAGCCGAAGACCAGCGCCATGAGGCCCACCAGCGTGGCCACAATGAACATCAGCCCGGTCAGCCACCACAACCACGCCTTAGATTTGCGCGGTGCGGCTGCCTTCACTGTTTCTTGGTTCCCCATTTTGCGCTCCTCTTTATCACCTCCCCCGCACGACATAAGTCGCTCTGCCTGGGAGGAATTCTAATATCCTCTTGCCCGCTCATGTAAAGCCCGGGCATCCACCCTGCCGGGACGGCTCGTCAGCGCAGCTTACCGTTTCGGTTGCTGCTTGATCGTATTCCGCAAGATCACTGCGGACGGCCCCACCTCATCCCACCGCTTCCGCAAGCCCGAAGGCACAAATGTCGGGCCCGCGTTATGCGCTCCCAGCACGATATCCGGCGCGCCGTCCCCATCCAGATCTCCCACATCGAGCGTGATCCAGCGGCCCGAGAAGCTCGCCTCAAACGAGTAGGCGCGGAACTGGCCTTTGGTATTTTCCAGATACAGAAAGCTCTCTCGGGGTGAACGCCGGTAATCCGGATAGAATGAGATCACCGCCAGATCCTGATCCCCATCCAAGTCGAAATCCGCCGCCATCGCCTTGTAACAGCCATTGATGGGGATGAAGGTCGTTTCCGTGAACTTTCCCTGACCGGCATTGCGATAGATGCGCAGGCCGTGATACGCGCGCATCGGCGGCAGGTGCGCGGTGAAATCCCCGTTATCACCATTGCACGCGAGGATATCCATCTGGCCATCGCCATCCATATCCGCCAGCTCGATCGTCGCCAGGCCCCACGCCGGATGATACTCCGCCACCGGACGGATATCGAATCCTCCCTTCTGATCATTCAGGCAGAGATAGATGCCCTCCCGCGCCTGCGCCATGCTTACCACCAGATCCGGCCAACCATCCCCGTTGAAATCATGCACCCGCACCGACCCCGCACCGCAGCGTTCGATGATGTTATGCTCCGTGTACGTCCCGTCCGCCTTGGTCTCAAACCACGCCAGCCGTCCGAGAATGTTGCCGTAACCGCAATGGATCAGGTCCTTGCGTCCATCCTTGTTGATATCCGCCAGCACCGTGGCCGCTGAACGCGGCAGGCCGGACAGCAATTCTTTCAACCCCTGCTGACCTTTGGAGGGATTACCCAGCCGCATGACCTTGGCCTCCAGCAAATCGGATGGTGCGTAACTGCCCATCAACGTCAGATACAAGTCATTCCCCTCCAACTGCAGGTCCACCGGCGGACTGGAAAAATTCACTTCAAACTCCTTTTCTCCTTGGACATTGAGCACCATCAACGTGTTGCTGCCGCTCTCGCCCAGATAGATTTTTTTGCCTTCAGCATCGATCTTCACCAGCGTCGCCGCCGCGCCCACGCGCTCAGGGGAAGGCTGCACTTGGAAATGCTTCAACCCCACTTCGATCTTGAGCCGGTTCGTGGCCAGCGGCGTGCCCACCGGTGCATTCGCCAGATAGTAACTGCAGATGGCGCGCCACTCTTCCACGCTCATTGCCGGCGTGGAAGGGATGACATTGGCCGCCCGCACCCGCGGATCCAGGTCCAGCGCATTCGTCCCGCCCGGATTCATCCCTAGCCACTCGGCCATGCCTGGCAACACTTCCATGGCCCACGTCACCCGGTCCAGCACGTCTGGCTCCGGCCGGATGTGACATGACGCGCAAACTTGCTGCGAGAGTTTTTCTCCCAGCGCCAGCTCCTCCGCGGTGGTGACCGGTGCCTGACCAACCGGCGGTGCCGCGACCGGAGAAATCGCGCCTGCGTCCACGCCACCAGGCTGGGCGGAAGACGGTTTGACGGCGGGAGGACGTCCACCCAACAGCAAGCCCAGCACCAGACACACACCACCCACCACCAGCAACATCGGCCAGGGCGACGCAGGTTGAGGAGCAGTTTTATTCAAAGGACGCATAATGACCATCCACCATCAGCTTTCCACTATGATAAGGAACTCCCGCGCACGCGCAAAGCGTTAGATTGCGTTTTCACCTGCTTGTTCAGTTCACAAAAAAAAGGCAGGCAAATGAATGCCTGCCTTTCTCTGAAACTAAACGGACTCTTGCTTAGTCCTTCGCGTAAACCGTCCACGCACCGGACTGGATGGACGTCGCGGTGTTCGTCTGGCCCAGCATCGCACGGCGTTGCGCCGTTTCCGCATGGCCGTCGATGAACAGGTAGTTGTAGAAGTCACGGCCGTGCAACGTCGTGCCGTCGCTGCTGCCGGTGAACTGCGTCGTGTTCGTGCCGCCATCGAAATGGCCGTCTTCATTGCCGATCTCCGCCCAGCCGGTCTGGCCCAGGTAGCTGGAGGCCGAGATACGGTCCGTGATGCTGAACGTGGCGGTCGGATCCGTGATCATCGCTTCGTTCACGGAGTACTGGTTGCGGATCTTGCTCAAGCGCGTCGCCGCATTGTCTCCGGGGTTCGAGCGCCAGCCCATGAAGCCACCGTTCACACCCGTGGTGTTGCCCACATCGCCCTGGCGCAGCATCAAGCCCACACCCGTGCGCATCGCCGGGTTCGGGGGCCAATCCGCAGCGGCCAATGCCGGCACAAAATTGAACGAAGCCGTTTTGCCCATGTTATTTTGCGCCATGGAATAGGAACGGCGCACCCCGCGCCACGTGGCCCCGTTATGGTCTTCCAGTGAGGGGACTTTGTCGGCCGGGCAGATGATCCACTTCATCACCTGCGGCTTGCTCTGGGTGCCGGTGTTCGCCGGGTTCCAGTCGATGCGCCAGGTGCAGGCGCCATCATACAGGCTGTACGGTGCGCCCATGTAACCCATCACATAGTCATCCCAGCTCCAGTGATCGCCTTCGCTCGGATCGCCCGCACCGAGGGCTACCGTACGGTTCAGGCGCGTGTTCGGCAGCTTCTGCTTGTTATCGCTGTAATACATGCCGAAGCCCAAGGCGAGCTGCTTCAAGTTGTTGATGCAACTGCCCGTCATGGCGCGTTGCTTGGCTTTGGCCAGCGCGGGCAATAGCATGCCCGCCAGGATTGCGATGATGGCGATCACGACCAGCAGCTCGATCAGGGTAAAGCCCTTGAGCAGACTGCGCCGGCCGTTACGCACGGCGTTTTGTATGGAGGTTGTCATTGGAGTCATTGATTGTTTCGTTAAAAAGTTTTTTAAAGCGGGGCGAGGCTCACTTTTCCAGTTGCGGGATCAAAAACAAATTTCTGACCCGCCGGGGCTGCCGGCAGGCGCTGGACCAGGCGCATCGTCACCAATTGGTTGATATTCGTCAGCGGCGGCAGTTCTTGGCCCGGGTCGCGACCCGCGCGGGTGCGCTCATATCCCTGTACCAGAGCTTCCATGTGCTGCATGATTGAGATGGTCTTGCCATCCGGATCTTTGAACTCTTTCGGTTCAGGTTCCGCAGCAGCCATCGGCGCTGCCACTGCATCCGGTGCCGGAGGAGCGACGGGGGCGGACGGCGGTGGCGTCGCCGCCGCGTTGTTCAATTCCACTGCGCCACCACCGGGCTGAGCCGGAGGCGGCGGGGCCACTACCGAAGTGTCTTCACTTTTGGTGCAACCCGCTAAACAAAGGGACGAAAGTGCGATCGTATTGACTAGTTTGGCAAATTTCATGTGTTACAGAGTTAACCTTACCCGATGCTTAAAATTTATCCATTAGGCCGTTTGGGTGATTGAGAAAATGTTATTAGCAAATTAAATGGTTGTCTATTAGAAAGATTTTGTGTCCAAAAACATCTCAAATGGATTCTCCCCCTTAACCAACCGTCCGTCCAAGTTGGAAATAAAGATGTAACTTTCTATCATTAAAACACTTACACATATCACTCGAATTTTCTAGCCATCTCGTCCTCCTCCAGACGTTCCCCAAGATTCGGCGGTTACAGCCAAATCAAACTCGATTGCCTGAGTCACTGATAATGAAGGAGTTGCGCCAAAACATATCCGTACCGCCGGGTATATGGACGCGCCTTGCGGCTCGAAGGCCGACCGGAGTAAACCGACTCCTCTCCCGCAGTCCCGCTAGGGACTTCCCGAGAAGAGCCACCATTTTTAATGGTGGGTAGGGCATTCTCAACACCACAAGTCCCGTCAGAGACGAAAGAACCTTTCGTTGGTCCCCTGCACTATCCGCTTAAGCGCTGAAATCATCGCCCATTTCTTCCGTCCCTACCGGGACTTGTTCCGCCCTCTTCGCCACACCCGCCATTAAAAATGGTGGGCTATTCTCTTTCGCCCTCCGGGCTAAAAACCTCATTCCCCGCCCCCTCTTTCAGCCCACAAAAAAAAGAAGGCAGGCAAATGAATGCCTGCCCTCTCTGGAGGAACTAACTAAAGTTTAGTCTTTCGTGTACACCGTCCACGAACCGGATTGCAGATTGAAGTCCGCGTTCGTTTGGCCCAAAGCCTGGCGCCGGTTCATGGATTCCGCATGGCCGTCCATGAACAGGTAGTTATACAAATCCTTGCCGTGTAGCG
>JAJNBN010000185.1 GCA_021156225.1 Verrucomicrobiota bacterium
CCTCACGCGTGAGGACATCACCAGCAAGAAGATGTTCCCGGATGGTTGCGTGCCCACGACGTGGGACATCGACCTGCATTATCCGCGCGAGCAGTATATGAAGAAGTTCCCGAACGATCCTTTCATCTCGAAGGCGGTGTTCGACAAGGCGGTGGACCGTAATCACGGTTATCCGGTGCCGTATCGCAGCTTCTACTCGCGCAACATCGAGAACCTGTTCATGGCGGGCCGCAATGTGAGTGTGACGCATGAGGCGCTCGGCACGGTGCGCGTGATGAAGACGGGCGGCATGATGGGCGAGGTCGTGGGCAAGGCGGCCTCCATCTGCATCAAGCAGAACTGCCTGCCGCGTGATGTGTATCACTCCTACCTCGAGCAGTTGAAGGAACTGATGAACTTGGATCACTTCATGCGTCGTGACACGGTGAACGCACAGTTCTACAAACCGCAAGGTGCGACGGAATTGGCCGCACCGCAGGTGTTCGAGACAGGGCTGGATCCGAAGAAGCTGCCGGGCATCGTGGTGGATGACGACAAGGCGGTGAAGAAGGGCAAGTGGACTGCGGGCGAGGGCCTGAAGGGTTTCGTAGGCGAGCACTACCTGTATGGCCGCGAGGCCGGTGCCTCGGTGCGCTATGAATTCTCGGTGCCGCAATCGGGCAAGTACGAGGTGCGCGTGGCTTACGGCATGCATGAGAATCGCGCCACGAACGTGCCGATCACGGTGACGGACACGGCGGGTTCCCAGACCGTCCGTATCAATCAAAAGGTGCAGGCCCCGTTGACGAACGGGTTTGTTTCCGTGGGTACCTACACCTTCGATGCATCGAAGAAGGGTGTGGTGGAGATCGGCACGGACAAAGTGGATGGCAACGTCCATGCGGACGCCATCCAGGTGCTGCCAGCGAAATAGTTTGTGGGGAATTCCAGCCGCCTGTCATGTGTGTTCATGGCAGGCGGTTTTTCTTTTAGCTCATTCGGTATGAATGAAAATGTCGTCAGCGATGTTTCATTCCGCTAGAACAACGCCGACACGCCTCTCCTCCCTCTCCCCTCCACGGGGAGAAGGCTGGGGTGAGAGGTGAGAGTAACCACAGCAGTTCTAAACGAAAACGTGCCTGCTCAACCGCCAGTTCAGAAACCTGCCTCACGGTGGCTGCCCATCGCGATGAGGGGGTATCGTCTGGCGGTCATCCTCCTCATCGTGTGGATCGTGCGGGATCATCACTACCGCTTGCGCGTGCAAGGAGATACGCCGGTCACAGCGGACGAGGTCACGAAGTTTTTGCCAGAGGCCAAGGAGCTGCGGCCGGATCATTCCGTGTTTCGTGGTTTGGAAGTCTTGAACGCAGCCGGTGAGAAGATCGGGTATGTGGTGCGGACTTCGCCAGATGCAGATCATATCACGGGGTATGTGGGCATGACGGATACGCTGGTGGCACTGGATAAAGACCTGAAGGTGCTGGGCATCAAAATCCGGCGCAGTGACGACACACGCAAGCATGTGGAGGATGTGGCTACCGACCGTCAGTTCCTGAAGATATGGAACGGGAAATCGTGGGAAGAGGTGGGCGAGATGACGCCGAAGGCGTTGCGCATGGAGGGCGTGGCGGGTTCCTCCATGACGAGTCTGGCGATGGCGGAGGGTATCGCGTTGCGGTTTCGTCGGACGGATGCGGAGGCTTCTAATCAACCGGCGTTTCGGGCTTCGGCGGGGGATATCGGGCTGGCCATTGTGGTGGTGATGGCGTTGGTGCTGACGTTCTCGAACATCGAGAAGCGCAAGTGGGTGCGGCGGGTTTTTCAGGTGGTGGTCATCGCGTATGTGGGGCTCATCAGCGGTGATCTGGTGGCACAGTCCTTGTTGATGGGCTGGGCGAAATCAGGGCTGCCCTGGCGGATGGCACCGGGGATTGTGCTCCTGGGCGTGGTGGCCTTGGTGGTGCCTTGGGCCACGCGCAAGCCGGTGTATTGCCTGCATCTGTGTCCGCACGGAGCGGCGCAGGAACTGGTGGGGCGGCTGACGCCGAAGAAGTGGCGCGTGTCTTTACCAGATAATGTCGCACGGCGGTTGCGTTATCTGCCGGGCGTTTTGCTTTTCATGGTGATCGCCATTGTGATGCTGGGGTTGCCCATCGATCTGGCGAGCGTGGAGCCGTTTGATGCGTACATCATCGGCGTGGCGGGGTTGGCGACGATACTGATCGCGGTGGGCGGATTGATCGCGGCGTTCTTTGTGCCGCAGGCGTATTGCAAATTTGGGTGTCCCACGGGGGCGGTATTGGAGTTTGTACGTTCGCGCGGGCCGCAGGACAAGTTCACGGCGCGGGATGCGTATGCGGGCGTGCTGGTGATCGTGGCGGCGGTGTTTTACTGGAAGTATTATGTGATCCAGCAATGGATCGTAGGGCCGTTATGATTTTTCGCCGACGAGCATTGTTCCTGTGCTTGATGCTTGGATTTGTGGTGTCGTCGTTTTCCGAGGAATCTGTGCGTCACGTCGCCGGCACGGCTATGGGCATGAAGTGGTCGGTGAAGTGGATCGGCGGCCAGGAGGGAGCGGTCATCCAGCAGGATATTGCGGGACTGCTGACGGAGATCGAGAAGGAGATGTCCACGTATCGAGCGGATTCGGAGATTTCGCGGTTCAACGTCTCGCGCAGTACGAACTGGTTTCCGGTCTCGACGAACTTGATGCGGGCGGTCGCGGCCAGTCTGGAACTCGCGGTGAAGACCGAGGGAGCGCTGGACCCCGCAGTGTATCCGCTGGTTCAGGCATGGGGTTTTGGGCCAATTCGACGCGTGGGGCAGATGCCGACGGTCACGGAAATCGCCATCGCGCGGACGAAAGTGGGCCATACCAATGTGCAGGTGAGGGCTTCGCCGCCTGCGGTGCGCAAGCTGCGTCCGTTCGTTTCATTGGACGTGAATGCCGTGGCGATGGGGCTCGCGGCAGATCTGGCGAAGGCACGCTTGCAGCAGCTCGGCTGCGCCAATTTCCTGATCGATATGGGCGGGGAGTTCGCGGCGGTGGGTGATGGACCGGAAGGGAAGGGCTGGCCGGTGGGCATCGAACAGCCGGACTCGCAAGGACGGCGAATCCAACGGGTGATCGTGCTCAGGAACGAGAGCCTGGCGACCTCGGGTGATGACCGGAATTTTCGTGAGATCAACGGCAAGCGGTATCACCATATCATCGACCCGCGCACGGGCTGGCCAGCGGAGACGCAGATCGCTTCCGCAACGGTCATTCATTCATCGTGTACGCAAGCGGATGGCTGGGCGACGGCGATGGTGGTGATGGGGGCCGAGCGCGGACTGGCCGTCGCGGAGCGAGAAGGTTTCAATGTGGTCCTGATCATCCGAGGCAAGGATGGCCAGTATGAGGTGAAGGAGACGGGCCATGGTGGTAAATGAAAATCAGCGGGGTTGCCAATAAGTCTTCCAGCCTTGGTTACGCAAAATGGCTCCGGGTGGGATTTGGACAAGGACCATCCCAGCAAAAAGGAGGTCTCCACAGGCGCAGAGGGCATTGAAACTGGAGATATAAGCGAGCCAGCCGGACGCCGTTTGGGTAACGGCCAGGAGAACCAAAGGGAGAACACTCATCACCAACAGGGGCATCAGCGCGATAGCGATGAGCCGGTTGCGGGCATTTCGCCGTCGTAGTGGGCGTAGAAGAGAATCTTGGCGGGCCAGAGACCGAGGATGGAGGCGCGATGAAGTCCATTGCCCGGATGGATGAGCGCATGCAGAAGTTCATGCACCACCACGATGCCGGCAAAATTCAGCAGGAAGAGGCCGATCGAGCCGTCCGACGCGACATCGTTCAAGGGAGTGAGGCGCGACCAAAGAAACAGGAAGAGGAGTCCGGTGCCAATGCCGATGGGCAGGGCGAGGAGTTGAAACATCCACGGCGAGGGTTCACGCAAGGCCTTCCATGATCCATCCGGTATGAAATCCGGTGATTCAGGAATGGGGCCGACGTGGAAGCGCATAAGCTCCGGCTTATTCTCCGCTCGTGGGCAGGGTGAACTTGGCCTGTTTGGGCAGACCGGCTTCGTCGCGATAGCCCATGGTGATCTGGTCGCCGGGATTGAAAGCGAGGCGGAACCACACGAGGAAGGCGCGGCCATCGAGGTCAGGACTCATGCCGTTCACGGAGGTGACGACGTGGCTGGAACGCAGGCCGGCTTTGTAAGCGACGCGGTCGGTGTTGGCGCCCATGTACGGCTGGATGGCCATGGTCTTGGGATGGATGCCGAGCTGTTTACGTTTGTTATCCGGAACTTTCAGCGGGAAGAAGGAGGGACCGATGCTGATGACGCCTTGGGAGATGGACATGCGCCAGTCGAGCGCGGTGCGGCGCCAGCCTTCATTGACTTCCAGCGTGCCGGTCATGGCCTTGCCGTTGCGCTGCCAGACGAGTTCGAATTCACCCGCGTCTTTCGGACCGCGATGGAGCACGCCGCGGAAATCCGCCTGGCTGAAGAGCATGTGCTTGTTCGCGGCGCCGAGGATGTCGCCTTTTTGCAGACCGGCTTTCGCAGCGGGGCTGTTTGGGGTGACCTGTTTCACGAGCAGGCCGTGATCGCGCTCGATGACTATGCCGATGTTCTCGGGCAACGGCCAGATTTGCGTGTCCTTCACCTTGTTGAAGGTCTTGGCAGCGACGGCGGGGGTGCGCAGGATGTCGGCGACTTGATGGCAGTGGATGCAGTTGGAGTTCAGGCTTTCCTTCGCAGGACGCAGTTTCTGCCATGTGGCGTAGCCAGGCAGGTTCGTGGGATCGGCCTTGGGCTTGGTCAGATCGGGAGCGGGCAGATCCATGTTCCATTTCTCGCGCCGTGGATCGGCGTGCCAGGCGAGGGTGGATTGCAGGGTGCGGATGAGCGAGGGTTTCGAGATGCGCGTGGCGTCGGAGACGTTATCGCGGCCGCCGTAGACGCTGAGGACGCGGCCTTCGGGCGAGAGAATCCAGCCCCACCAGGAAAGGTCGAGGTCCTGATAGCCTTCCATGGGGAAGATGCGGAAATCGATCATCTTGGCGTCCGTGAGGCGGACGGTGACGAACTGAAGCAGGAGGGGATCGAGATCGGTGCCGCCTTCGAGGACTTCCTTGTCGAAGGCCGAGCATTGCTTGCAGGGCAGGCAGCGGAAGGTGACGAAGAGCGGACGGTTCTCCTTCTTGGCCTCGGCCATGGCGGCGGTGAGGTCACTGCGCCATTGGACTTTGTAGCCGGAGGGTGCGGGCGGCTTGCCCTGGCGTGGGCCGAGGATTTCATCCCAGTTGGGGGACTGGGCATACGCGGCGTGCACTTCAAACAACAGTGCCACCAGGATCAAAGCGAGCAGGCGACGCGCTGAGTTCATAGGGCTGAGGCTGGAGACTACGGGGTTGTGAAAGGGTGTCAACTGGCGGGATTGCTTTGATGGAAGCGGGTTTTTACGTGGTTCAGCGCACGGCGGGTACACCAGGCTTGGTAGGGAAGGGTGGCTATATGCTTGCCCAGGCGCGAGGTCCAGTGGCCGGGTTCGGAATGGGTGTGGATGGTGAAGTAGAGCGAGCCCTCGCGCTCTTCGAAGTAGAATTCGGAGATGCCGCGTTCGGCGTGGCCGGTCAGGGTTTCGTAGGCGAAGCCGAGGCGTTTGTCTTCTTCGATCAGGCGAGAGATGCGGACGGCGAATTCGAGGCAGAGGCCGAAGCCAATGAGGGGCGGGATCATGGCGCGCTGGAGGATGATGTCGCCGACGCGCATCTGGCGGCCCTCAGTTTTCCATTCCGCTTCGTAGCGGATGATGGAGGAGGGGAAGACGTCGTAGTCAAAGAGGGAATCGGTGCGCCATTGGCTGATGGGGCCGGGGACACCGAGGGCGATGGAGCTGTTTTTTTCGGGGAGGGATGAGGCGTTGGTGAAATTGGGCGTGAGCGTCCTGGCTTCGGGAAAGGTCATCGCGGGACGGGCGAAAGAGGGGCGGAGTTTCATGAGTGGTCTTCCTCTTCATTATCTTCCAGCCAGCCGCTGATGCTGAAGGCGACCTTTCGTCCCTTCCTGCGCTGCACTTCGATGCTGGTGTCACTGCGTTTTATGCTGACGATGTGGGAGTAATCTTCTCCGTCAATGGGGCTGAGGTCTTCCAATCCATTAGCGAACAGCTCCTGGAGGGAAACTTCCGAGCGCTGTTCACCGAGGAAGACAAAGTAAGCGCGGACGACAATGCGCTTCAGATTCTGGCGGATATCGTCCTCGGTCTGGTCGTATTCGACGCGTTGTCCAGCGGGTGTTTCCACCCAGATCCGGGTGGTTGAGGAGGTGATGAAAATCGTGGAATAGTCTTCGCCCAAGACGGGCTCGATCTTTTTACCGCCCAATTCTTCCTGCACGTCGGCGAAGACGACGGTTTCTTTTTCGGGGTCAAAAAGAATAAACTGGGCGGCGCCAAAAATCGTTCCCAGATTGCGGTAGATCTTACGGAGTGAAGCGGATTCTGTGTTCATGTGTTCTTGCTTAATGCCCCATGCTCAGCCGTGATGGGTTGCGACTGGGAAGGCCGTATCAGTTTTCCGGCCATCCAGTCAGGGTAAGTGGGTGACGGCATTGCTCCTCTGGTAAAATTTGATTCCCCGAATGCGGTTGGTTAGCTGGAAAGGCCAATCGGGACTGAGAAGTGCGGTCGAACCATCGGCAAGGTCATACTCGTAAGCCAAGATGCCGCTGCCGACGGCACGGTCATACTTGCCAAATTTATCCATGACCTGCTGCAGGGTCATGTTGGTGGTGATATTGCCAAAGTTGGCGATGGTGCGGGGCATCGGATTGGGAGCGGATGGGGGCTGCGCCGCCGGCTGGCCGCAGCCCGTCACGAGGGCGACCAACAAAAGGAGGGCGATGAATATCTTCATTGGGATGCGACAGCCTG
>JAJNBN010000186.1 GCA_021156225.1 Verrucomicrobiota bacterium
AAAGCGCCGGAGAGCGTGTCGGCAAAAAGCAGGATGTCCCCGCTCCCTTTGCCCGTGGCGGCCGAAAAGAGAAATCCACTGGAGAAGGCGATCAGCACAAACACCACGGTGAGGCAGAACGTAGCCACCGCCATGCCGAGCACACGGGGCAGCACCAGGTGCGTCAAAGGATCTGCTTGCGCCATGGTCGGGCCGCTCAACCCGCCCTCGGCTTTGAGGACTCCCAATTCCGTCGTCATCGCGCTGCCGCTGCGTACTATCACGATGAGATTGATGAGCACCGGTCCCAATTCGCGGGCCACCACCGTGACCAGCAACGGCCCGAGCAATTGTGACAACCCCGCCTCCCCTGCCCAAAACGTCATCTGGACCACTACAGAAATTCCGACAAACACCGCCACCGCCAGGACGAACCAGAGCGGCTCCACTCCGATGGCCAGGACCTGTCGGGCAAATGCCCAACGTACCTGCCGGGACCATGTTCGTGGCCACAAACCGAGTCCTAACACCGTCCCGATCACGCTGACAGCATGACGGATCTCGTC
This sequence comes from Verrucomicrobiota bacterium, assembly GCA_021156225.1. Lineage (GTDB taxonomy): Bacteria > Verrucomicrobiota > Verrucomicrobiia > Limisphaerales > JAEYXS01 > JAEYXS01. Next base: position 546 of record JAJNBN010000186.1, read on the forward strand.
CCATTGAGCCCAAACGGAGGCACCCAGTCGCTCAACCCACTGTCCAAGCGCGTTACGCGATTGGTCTGCTCCTCCGTTTGGTTCGGCGGTCATATGCCGTGATTACGAGAATACGAACCGTTCATTTTTGTGCCAGTTCCACCAGGCCGTTAGCATGGGATGCCGGAGCGGGCGCAGCACTTGCCACTGCTTTGGGCGATTGTTTCAAGAGTCCATGATGGATGCCAGGTAACCCCGGTAGACCCGGCAGACGCGGAAGCCCACCTTTGCATCCCCCAGCGACGATGACTAGCCCGCTGGCCAAAAGGGTTATCAGCATGCTCTTCCAGCATTTGCTATTCTTCATAGATTTGGAGAACTAAGACCGCTTCTGGCGATCAGCGTCCCTTGCCCTTTCCTTTATCAGAACCATGGCCTTTGCTCTTATCGGGACCGTTGCTCTTGCTCTTGTCCGGACCATTGCCCCTTCCGTTATCGTGATCCCGCCCCGGAGGAGACCAATGCTTTGGATACTGCTGGACTACCCGGTGATGATGGGCAGCCGGAGCGTCATGAAAATCAAGTGTGACCGAAGGTGAGGCGAAGAGCACATCTACCGAAACGCGGGGCGGCGCCGGACGCGTTACCCAAGAACGGCCCTCCAGATACACATATTGGCGGCGGGTGCTGCTGTAATAAACTTGGTAGCTGGGATAGTATACGTAGTCATCGCGCACAATGACCTGGGTTTCTACATGCACAGGAGGTGGTGGCCGCACGTGGACTGGATGGTGACGGGGAGCATCCACATGGGCGACACATCCGATCAACAACCCCGCGAGACCGGCGGCGACGCCGACCGTGAGATACTTGGATTTGTTCATAAATTCTCGTTCAGTTCGTTAAGGGGCGATTTTATCACTCACCCACTGGCGCGATTCTTGAAAGCCTTGCTTCAGCGAGTCATACGCTTTTCTTGAACCGGCTTTCACCCCTTCCCACGTTGACTCCGTGGCATTCTTGGCTTCGTCCAGCTGCACATTGAGCTGGGCTTCCTGCTCGCGCAGCGCCTTCAGTTTGGGCCTGGCCTCCGCTTTGACGGAATCGCTGGATTTCTCGATCTTGGCTTCGAGCGCATCTAGCTCCACTTTGAGCTCCGCAAGCTGGGCTTGCATCTTGGTCGTGAACTCCGACTTCTGCGTGTAGGGGTAGTCCTTCATGTCTTGGACCACGGCTTCCGTTTTGGCCACGGCCTTGTCGAGTTGTTGTCCGGCAGTTTCGTCTTTCTTGCAGCCCACCATGAAAGAGGCGGCGGCAAGAAACGTGATGATAAGTTTGGTATTCATAAATTGAGATTGGGAGAGACTGATGCTGGCTGGAAAAAAACAGCGCCGGCAGGGTTGCCTGCCGACGCCATCAGAGGCGAACCGGATTAAAATGCGAAACGCATCCCGAGCCGGGCCACTCCGTAGTACTTGGTCTCGTCAGGCAGCACGAAACGGAAGTCAGTAAAAATGCCCACGTTCTGAGTAAAACGATATTCAAGGCCGGCGCCCGCTTGCGCGAACCACGCTTTGGCCGTATCGAACTGATAACCGCCGCCGCCAAAGATGTTGGGGGCGAAACCGCTGTCACCCAACGGGAAACGCATGATCACGTTCATCGAGGCATTGTCCACCAACGCGCCCTTTTTATTCTCTGAATAGGCATCGGCACCAAAGCCGAGCGTGCGGTTGACGAAATAGCTCATGCCTACCCCGGCGCCCAACGTCGAATTGTGCCGGACGCGTGAGCCGGACAGATGATCGATGGTGTACTTGCCAATGGAGGCCGTCCCAAAGAGATCCATGGAGAACTCATTGGCCCGGTATGTCTCATGATCGTCGTGCTCCGCGCCTTGGGCGCTGACTGCAGTGAAGGCGGCGAGCAGCAACGTGGCTGCTCCGATGTGTATTTTGTTTTTGATTAACATTGGAGCCAAAAGTTAACGCCACTCCGGGATGCCACCAACGGGGGGTATCCCCGAGGGCCATCCCGCTCCCCTTGCGGGGGATATCCCCTATTGGTTAAACCGCACTCTGTCTTGATACTTCGTGATCTCCTCGGGCCAGCCGGTGAGAATTTGGGATCTGTGAATGAAGCAAACCTTGATCATGCAACGGCTGCGCAAAACCTTGCGGGAGCGCACGGCCAAGCTGGCTGCGGTAAAACGTCTGTTGCGGAAAGGCATCCGGCTGCGGAAAGGCGTGGAAAACACCCTGAAAGCCAACAACGAACACTACGCCCGACTCTTGAAGGAGTCCTTGCAACTGCAGGAGGGATTGCGGAAACTCACCCATCAAGTGCTGCGGATGCAGGAGGAAGACCGCAAACATCTCAGTCACGAACTCCAGGATGAGATTGCCCAGGCCTTGCTGGGCATCAATGTCCGTCTGCTCTCGCTCAAAGAAGATGCCCGCGGCAATAACACCGGGCTCAAACACGAGATCACCAGCACGCAACGGCTGGTGGCCAGATCAGTCCGGTCCGTCCGGCGGGTTGCACGCAAATTCGGCAGTTTATGAAAGGTAAGCTTATCAATTTTTCTCAGCATTACCAGGCGGCCTTGCGCACCCATCTCCAGCAGGGTCCGCGCGCCAGTCTGGCCTCCGCCAAGGGCTTGGGCAGTCGCGCTTTAGGCGCTGGGTTGCAGACCCTGGAGCTGGCCAAGCTCCACGAGCGAACCCTCCTTGCCGATGTCTTGCCAGCCTTTCCAGCCCGTCAACGCCCGGCGCTCATCCGGCAGGCGGGCGCTTTCTTCGCCGCCGCGGTCATCCCCATTGGTAAAAACAATCAGCCGGCTCCCGCAACGGTTCCGCCTTTGTACAACAAGTTCATCGAGACCCTGAGCCAGCGCACGGTGGAGCTTGCCGCCTCGAATCTGGAACTGGTCCAGGAAGTGAGTCAGCGCAAGACCGCCGAAAAAGCCTTGCGCAAAAGCGAGCATCATTACGCCCAGTTACTTAACCAGTCGGATGTGCTCCAGGAACAACTGCGGCGCCTGTCCCGCCGGGTCCTCTCCGTCCAGGAGGACGAACGCAGGAAGATCAGTCGGGAACTCCATGATGTCATCGCGCAGACATTGAACGGCATCAATATCCGGCTGGCCGCCCTGAAGGCCGAGGCCACCACCAACACCCAGGGCTTGCAAGACCGCATCAGCAGCACGCAACGCTTGGTTGAGCATTCCGTGGATATCGTCCACCGATTCGCGCGCGAATTGCGCCCCGCCGTGCTGGATGATCTAGGCTTGATCCCTGCCCTGCACACCTTTCTGATAAATTTCAAAGAAGAGACTGGCATCCAGGTGGAACTGTCCGCCGCCGCTGCCGTTGAACAACTCAGCAACGATAAACGGACCATCCTTTTTCGCGTGACGCAGGAAGCTGTCACCAATGTGGCCCGGCATGCCCACGCCACCCGCGTGGAAGTGAAGATCGAGAAGCGCGAAGACGTCATTTGCCTGCAAATACAGGACAACGGCCGGGGCTTCCCCGCTGAACGCGTGTTGCGCAGCAAGAAGCAGAAACGCCTTGGTCTGCTTGGCATGCGCGAACGGGTGGAGATGATCCACGGCACGTTTACCATCCATTCCACGACCGCTGAAGGCACGACTATTCAAGCTGAAATACCCATCGCCGATACTCGCGCACGGAGGACCAAATTGTGAACTCAACCAACCCCAAGACTTTGCCCAAAACCGCCGCGGTCGCCGCCTCGCCCTCACCTGCTCCGACCAAGACCGCCGTCAAGCGTATCACCGTCGTGCTGGCCGAGGACCATCACATCGTGCGTGAAGGTTTTCGTTCACTGTTAAAGCATGAGGTCGATATCGAGGTAGTCGGTGAAGCCGAGAACGGGCGTCAGGCCATCCAGCTCATCCGCAAGTTGCATCCGGAAGTGGTGGTGATGGACATCGCCATGCCCCTGCTCAACGGCCTGGAAGCCACTCGCCAGATCCGCAAGGAATTTCCCGAGATCAAAGTGCTCATCCTCTCCGCCCACAATGACGATGCCTACGTCGAACAGATGGCCGCGTTGGGTGCCTCCGGTTTCCTGCTCAAGCAAGCTTCCGCTCATCATCTTCCCACCGCGATCCGTGAGGTTTACAAAGGAAAGACTTTCTTCACCGCCTCCGTTTCCAAGCGTGTATTGGACCGGCACAACAAATCACTCGATCGCGGCGAAAAAGGCGGCAACCGCCTCAGCTCCCGGGAAATGGAAGTGCTCCAGATGATTGCCGAAGGCAAGCCCAACAAACAGGTCGCCGCCGAACTGGGCGTCAGTTTCAAGACCGTGGACAAGCATCGCCAGCACCTGATGAGCAAACTGGACATCCACGACGTGGCCGGCCTCACCCGCTACGCCATCTCCGAAGGCATCATCGAAAGCACCGTGCGGCTGACCATCTTGTAACCAGTTGTCCGCACTCACTGTCTCGCGGCGACCACATACTGCCGTGGCAGCACGATCCGGAAAGAAGTGCCCGACTCGACCGAACTCGCCATTTCCAGGCTTCCATCCAGCAACTCGCACAAGCGTTTTACGATAGAGAGCCCGATCCCCTCACCGGGCTGTTGCTGGCCGGCGCGCGCACTTGTCGAAGCACCCTCGGGAGTGGTCAACACATGTGGGGCTTCTCCCGCCTGGGCCGCGGCCTTCTCATCTGATTCCCGCGCGCTCTCTGTCGCCTCTTGGATCACCACGGCCATGGGCGCACTGGGTCCGGCCAGGATTCCCGGCCCCGTATCCTTGACCATCAGCCACCAGCTTTGTTTCTCCTCACCCCAGCTCACCGTGACTCCGCCTTCTTGCGTGTACTTCAAAGCGTTCAGCAATAGGTTCTGCAACAACCGCCGGATCTTGACCGGATCACTCTCCACGGCAAACGGTGAAGGTCCTTCCACCTTCAAAAACAGGTCGCGCTCGCGCGCCACGTGACGGTTGGCATTGCCCATGTCGGTGATCAATACGGCGACATCGAAGGTGCTTATCACTCGCTGGTCCTGACCGGCTTCCAAACGTGCCAAATCCATCAGCTCACCCAGCATCAAGGAAACCGCTTCCACTCCCTGCTGCAATAACGCAGCCAATTCCACCCGTTCCGCTTCCGTCAGGTGCTTTTCCCCCAGCACATCGGCTGCCGTGGTGACCGACTGCACATTACCCCTCAAATCATGCAAGGCCTGGCGGATCAACGTAGCCCGATGCCGCTCAATCTGCTGAACCGCGGTCAGCGCCTTCTCAAGATCTTCCACCCGCCCCGCTGCTTCCGCTTGCTGCATCCGCGCATACTGGCTGGTGCTCTCGCTGATTGCTTCGTTGACGAAGCTGATCAACTGGCGATTCGCCTCCACCATCGCCTCGTAGGAAAATTCAGGATTGCTCAAACGGAAAGCCTCCAGCTCTTCAAAAAGGCAAAGCTGCAGATGCCCCCACTCGTGCATCACCTCTTCCAACCGGTAACCCTGCTGCCAGCGATGCAGCCCGTGCTTGATTTCCTGCTCCTTTTTTTCTGCGTCCGCCGCCCGGGCTTCCCCGCCACCTGGACGCGAGCGGAGCTTGTGCTCGAACGCATCCAGCGCCTCCGGGATATGATCATTGAACTGGCTGCGTGTCAGCGAACGCGCCGTGGTCTGTTCTGGATCCGCCTTGGCCGCCGAACGCCAGGCCAGCAAGATCGCCTCCCGGCGGCCCGCCAAATAATCGCTCAATGCGTTAAACTGCTGGCTCTTGGATTCGTACATCTCGCCCAATTGTCGTGTCGAAGACCAGAATAAGCAACCCGTTGTCATCCCCAAAGATCTCCCACCTTATTCCTTCCCCTGATTTACGGCCTCCATCCCTCATTTTCCTGCCTTCGTCCCATCTTCCTTTCCTCTTGTTTGAACCCTGCTACCGAATGGCTGGTCAATCACGAAACATTCATGAACGCACCCAGCCTGCCCAATCCGCCGGACAAGTGGCGTCCGCCCCTCCAGGTCGTGCTGGTCATCGTCCTCTGGACCTCGCTGGTGTTCATCTTCGCCATGGGCCTGTATCTCACCGGCCTGAACAGCCCCTTTCCTATTTCAGTCGGTGAAGCCGCCTATCAAGCCCTGCGCGATTGGCTGCCCTGGATGCTCGCCTCTCCGCTCATCCTCTGGCTGGCCAACCGCTTTCGCATCGAGCGCCATGCCTGGCGCAGCAGTATCGCCATCCACATTGCAGCGGGCCTGCTCCTGACCTTTGCCTACCAAGGATTGCTCCTCCAAACGCGGCTCGCCGCCCCGACCATGTTTATCAGCGGCTTCGGCAGCGGTGGCGGGGCTGTGAGTGGTGGTGCCGTGCTGGAAGGC
>JAJNBN010000187.1 GCA_021156225.1 Verrucomicrobiota bacterium
TTCAGCACTCCATCACGAAATCATCACTTCAACCCCAGCACATCCTGCATGCTATAAATCCCCGGTGCCTTGCCCACGACCCACTGCGAGGCGCGCAAAGCCCCATTCGCAAACGTATCGCGGCTCGAAGCCTTGTGCGTCAGTTCCACGCGCTCGCCATTGGCCGCGAAGATGACCGTGTGGTCACCCACCACATCGCCACCGCGCACCGCATGGATGCCGATCTCGCTGCTCGTGCGCTCGCCCACGATACCTTGGCGACCATGCCGCAATTCCTCTTCGAGCTGCACCTTCCGCACATCGCCAAGAATCTCCAGCAACGTCGTCGCCGTGCCGCTTGGCGCATCTTTCTTCAGGCGATGATGCATCTCAACCACTTCGAGGTCGAAGCTTGGTCCGAGGATCTCCGCCGCCTTGCGCGTCAACCAGAACAGCGTGTTCACGCCCGTGGAATAATTCGAGGCCCACACGATCGGCACCGTCGCCTTACAGGCAGTGATGCGCTTCTTGTCTTCCTCGTTATGCCCCGTCGTGCCAATGACCAACGCTTTCTTATGCTTGGCGCACAATTCCGCAATGCCCGCTGTCGCATTGTGAAAGCTGAAATCGATCACGGCATCGCACTTGTCAATAACCGTGGCAATGTCATCGCCCTGATCGATCAAGCCGACCACTTCCAAGCCTGGAATGCTCTTCGCACACGTCTGCAAGGCCACGCCCATACGGCCCTTCGCACCCGTGATGATGATCTTCGTTGTGCTCATAGACGCCTTACTTAATCACTCCGCACTGCTTCATCGTCGCGGCGAGCACCTCATGGCTCTTCGCGCTCAAAGAAACCAACGGCAGACGCACGCCGCCCTCGATGATTCCCATCATCTCCAGTGCGGCCTTCACCGGCACCGGGTTCGATTCGATGAACAGGTTCTTGAACAGCGGATAATACTTCGTGTGCAGCTTCAGTGCCACGGCCGGCTTGCCGATAGCAAACGCCTTCACCATGTGGCTCACTTCCTTCGGGATCACGTTGGATGCCACGCTCACCACGCCATCCGCGCCCACCGCCATGAAGGTCAGCGTCAACGAATCATCACCGCTCAGGATGACGAAGTCCTTGTCCACCACCTGGCGCAATTGGCTCACGCGTTCCGGCGTGCCGCCCGCTTCCTTGATGCCCACAATATTCTTATGAGCATCCGCGAGGCGCTTCACCGTCTCGATGGCGATCTCGATGCCGCAACGGCCGGGGATGCTATACAGCACCAGCGGCAGCTTCGTGGCCTTCGCGATGGCGGAAAAATGCTGGAACAAACCTTCCTGCGTCGGCTTGTTGTAATACGGCGCGACTTGCAGGGAACCATCCGCGCCCACTTCCTCGGCGCGCTTAGTCAGGTAGATGGCTTCCTTCGTGGAATTGGCGCCCGTTCCGGCCATCACCTTCACCTTGCCTTTGGCGAACTTCACCGCCAGCTCGATGATGCGGATATGTTCATCATAATCAACGGTTGGCGACTCGCCCGTGGTGCCCACAGGGACGATGCCATCGACGCCGCCTTTGATCTGGAGCTTGATGAGGCGCTCCAGCGCAGCTTCGTCGAGAACGCCATTCTTGAACGGCGTGACAATCGCAGTATAGGTTCCAGTAAACATTTTAGTTACAAATGGAGGGCGAGATTTGGGTAAATCCCCCCTTTTGGCGAGTGTTTTTTCATTTCTCGCTGTGGCAGCCTCATTCGGCCCCAGAGAACACTGCCAATGGGCTATTTCACCTATTTCAGCCCCTTGACGCACCTACCTGCCCCGTGCTTATGTGAGGACGATTACTTTTTGCCTGTTGTAGTATTATGCCGACTTACGAATACGCCTGCGAGAAATGCGGCCATAACTTTGAGAAGTTCCAGTCCATGAAGGACGATGCCCTGACCGTCTGTCCGAAAGACTTGTGCGGAAAAAAGACCTGGGGCAAGGGCAAGGTGAAACGCCTGATGGGCTCTGGCGCCGGTCTGATCTTCAAAGGGAGCGGCTTCTACATCACGGATTATCGCAGCGAGGGCTACAAACAGGCGGCCAAGGCGGATACCGGCAGTTCCGCCTCTTCCAGTAAACCGGCGGAAACGAAGCCTGCCACTCCCGCTGCACCGGCCAAACCCGCGAAAGCCAAGAAGACTTGAGCCTCCTTCGTTCAGTTCACTTCCGTTTGCTTTCTTTCCTGTTGGGAGGAGTGCATCTGCTGGCTGTGACTGCGGAGGCGGCGGTGCAGAACACCACCATCTCTACGACGAGCCGATCGGGGCAATTCATCATCATCAGCCCCTTGCAACCGGCTGAAGCACGCCTTCCTCGAGACAATCCCAAGAACAACCCGGCGCTCACCGATGTCATCCGGGTGAACGCGGCGGAATTCACCATCAGTTGTGAACAGGTCAAGTCCGCCTTGCTGCTGCAACTGGACACCACCGATCGTTGGAGAAGCCGCGTTCGGGTGGTCATCAACCCGGAAATCCCTGCGGCGGCCGGGGTTTACGTTTATGTCCACAAGGTCCAGGTCAACGACAACTTGCAGAGCAACTGGCTCTACGAACTACAAGTCCCGGAGTATGTAGAACGGCGTAAACTCCTGCGTGGCTTGGTTCAAGTTTGCCTGCTGGAGATGGGCAATCGCAACAACGCCGGCCCGACCGTGGATATACCCATGTGGTTGCGCGAAGGGTTAACTGAACTCCTCCTCATCCGCGTGGGGCCGACCATCATCGCCGAAGCGTCCATCATCCGGGAACGGGTGAACCCCCAGTTCAGCTTACTGGACGCAGGGGTCCGTGAGCGCGTCTGGAAAGATCCCTTGAGCACGGTCCGCGAGAAACTGAAAGTGACCCCGCCCCTCTCCTTCTCCGATCTCAGCGTTCCGGTCGATGACCAGCTCGCCTCCGTCGGTTTGCAGCACTTCCAGCATTGCGCCCACCTGTTCACCAGCGAACTGATGGCCCTTCCCGAAGGCAGCGAACGGTTGCGCGGCTTCGTCCAGAGCCTAGCTCGTTTTTCCCACCCTCAGTTCGCTTTCCTGAACGCCTTTCAACAGAACTTTTCCACGCCCTTGGATGTGGAGAAATGGTGGTCCCTCGCGCAGGTCAATTTCTTGAGCCGGGAAGACCACGCCCGCTGGCCTGAGAAGAACGCCTTGGGCAAACTCAACGAGATCCTCCAACCCCAAGTGCAGATCCGCTTGGGCGCAGACGCCCTGCCCATCAAGGAGACCTATACGATCAAGCGGCTCATCGAAGAGGTGGATTTCGAGCAACAACAGCCGGTTCTACGTCAAGTTGTAGGCCAGTTGCAGCAATTGGAGGGAAATCTGCCCCCTGATCTGTTCAGGCTGGTCTATGATTATCACATTGCTTTAGCCACCTATCTCTATAAGCGGGAACAGCTTTCAAGCTCCAACAAAAGCAACCGGACGGCTTCTTCCAACGCCAAACCGGTGGTCAAGGAAGCCTTGAAGCAATTGGAGTTGTTGGAGATTTTGCGGGAAGATTTCGCTCGGATCGGCTTTTCTGAGACGCCCGCCAACTCGGTTGCTAAAGAACCGGTCAAAGATTTCCTAAAGTCCACCCCTTGACATAGGGTTGCCCATACATATAGTGCCGAACAATGTCGACTATTACCTCGGATGCTAAGGGGGACCCAGACCCTACAACGGAACCTCAACAGCTTAAACAGTTTCGGTCCTCGGGACGCAGCGCTTGGGTGCATGTTTCGGACAAGGATTGGAACGACTGGCGCTGGCAGCTCAAGAACCGCGTCACCACCGTAGAACAGCTCCGAAAGCTCATCCCCAACCTGACCCCGGAAGAATACGCGGGAGCCAAGCTGGCCAATACCAAATTGGCCATGGCGATCACGCCTCACTTTTTCAGCCTGATCGACGTTGACGACGTCAACTGCCCCATCCGCAGCCAAGTCATCCCGCGCGAGGAAGAAACCCACACGGCTCCTTGGGAAATGTCCGATCCCTGTGGTGAAGACTCCCATTCGCCAGTCTCCGGGCTGGTGCATCGTTATCCGGACCGCGTCCTGTTCCTCGTAACGGACCGTTGCGCCTCCTATTGCCGCTATTGCACCCGCGCGCGGCTGGTGAGCAATGCCACCGGTTATGACTTTCACGCCGAGTTCGACAAGCAGATCGATTACATCCGCAAGACGACGACCATCCGCGACGTGCTCCTGAGCGGTGGCGATCCCCTGCTCTTCAGCGATGAGAAGCTGGAATACCTCCTGAGCCAGCTCCGCGCCATCCCGCATGTGGAGTTCATCCGCATCGGCACACGCATCCCCATCTTCCTCCCGCAACGCATCACGGCGGAGCTGTGCGCGATGCTGAAGCAGTATCACCCGCTCTTCATGAGCGTGCACTCGAATCATCCGCGCGAGCTGACCACCGAGGTCCGTGATGCGCTGGGTCGCCTGGCCGATGCCGGCATCCCGCTAGGCAACCAGTCCGTGCTGCTCAAGCATGTGAACGACACGCCGGAGATCATGAAGGCGCATGTGCAAAAGCTGCTCATGTGCCGGGTGCGCCCCTACTACATCTACCAGTGCGATCTCATCGCCGGTTCCGCGCACCTGCGCACCAGCGTGCGTCGCGGATTGGAGATCATGGAGCAACTGCGCGGCCACACGACCGGCTATGCCGTGCCACAGTATGTCATCGACGCTCCCGGCGGTGGTGGCAAGGTGCCCATCAACCCTGGCTATGTGCTGAGCCACAACGCGGACCGCGTGGTCATCCGCAATTTCGAAGGCAAAGTCTTCGAATACCCGGAAGCCATCGATGGCACACCGTTGCATAAGGCACCGAAAGAGATAATCGAGCCAGAATTCGCGTAAGCAGCACTGAACTGTTTTCTCAATCAAGCCGCCAAGTAATTGGCGGCTTTTTCTTTTCTGTTCAAAGCGAATCTTGCAATCGGGACGCTATGCGGAAATTCTTTCCGCATGACCCTGAACCGCCGCAAGTTCATCCAGCAGACCGGTTATGCCGGTTTGGGCCTTGGCCTCATTTCGCTTACTCCCGGTTGCCAGACCACTTCACAGAGCGTTAGCAACGGCTTGCCGCGCAGCACGCCCGAGGCCCAAGGGGTTTCGTCCGCTGGTATTCAGGCGTTTCTGGATGCCATCGCCAAGAGCAATCATGAGTTGCACAGCTTCATGATGCTGCGGCATGGGCATGTCATCGCGGAGGGTTGGTGGGCTCCTTACGGCCCGGAATACGTGCACACGATGTATTCCATGAGCAAAAGTTTTACCTCCACAGCCGTCGGTTTCGCTGTGGCAGAAGGTCGGCTGACGGTGGAAGACAAAGTCGTCTCATTTTTCCCAGGCGATCTTCCCCAGAAAATCAGTGACAACCTCGCTGCCCTGCGCGTGAAAGACCTGCTCACCATGTCCGTGGGCAATGAAAAGGAACCCACCGGCGTGACCGTAGCCAGCGAGAACTGGGCGAAGACGTTCCTCGCCCAAAACATCACTCACAAGCCCGGCACGGTGTTCCTCTACAACAGCGCCGCCACTTACATGTGCTCCGCCATCGTGCAGAAACTGACCGGGCAGAAGATCGTAGATTACTTGCGCTCTCGCCTGTTCGAGCCGCTCGGCATTACCAAAGCCACTTGGGAAGAATGCCCTCGCGGCATCAACACGGGCGGTTGGGGACTGAGTGTGCAGACTGAGACGCTCGCCAAATTCGGTCAGCTCTTTTTGCAGAAAGGCAAGTGGCAGGGCCAACAAATCATTCCCGCTACATGGGTGGATGAAGCCACCACCCGTCATATCTTGCAGACTCCGCCAGCCAAACCAGCGCGTCCGAATGAGAAGAATGATTGGCTGCAAGGATACGGCTATCAATTCTGGCGCAGCCAAAACGGGGCGTATCGTGGTGATGGTGCTTTCGGCCAATACACCATCGTATTACCCGAGCAAGACACCGTCATTGTGATGACCGGTGAAAGCCCCAACATGCAGGGTGAGCTGGATCTGGTGTGGGAACATCTTTTGCCCGCTCTGAAAAAAGAAACCCAACCTGAAAACCCTTCTGCACAGGCAAAGCTGCGCCAGACATTGGCTGAATTAAAGTTGCCCACGCCTACTGGCCAATCCATTCAAGACCTTTCAAAGTTGGCAGGCAAAGGTGTGTTCGGACTGAAATCCAATACCCTTGGTTTCACAACAGGCATGCTAACTTTTATCAACAACAGTTACGTGCTCGAATTGGGCGGTGCGAATGGAACTGCACAGGCCTTTGGTGCGCTCAACGGCTGGCTGCGTCACGAAACCTCCCTGACCGCCCCGCGCATCATCGGCGGAGGCGCACCCAAGCAAGGCACCAAACACAAGGTGGTCGGACACGCCGAGTGGAAAGATGCGCAGACACTGGAACTTACCCTCCGCTACTACGAAACGCCGCATCACGAGACCATCACGTGCAAATTCGATGGGGACAAAATCTCCATCAGCTTCCTCAGCAGCATCAACAAGATCCGTAACGCGAAGGACCCGCGTCCGGTCTTGGAAGGCACGCTGACGGTTTAGCCCATCCGGTTATCCACCCGCAAACACCGGTCTAAAACCCGCCTCTTCCAAGATGCGCGCGATATCTTCGCGTTTGTCGCCTTGGATCTCGATTTGCCCGTCCTTCACCGTCCCGCCTACACCGCACACCTTCTGCATCTTTTTCGCAAGCTGTTCTTTCTCTGGCAGACCTATGCCCACAAAACCATTCACCACCGTAACCGTCTTGCCCCCTCGTCCCGCCTTCTGCCGGATGATGTCCACCCGTCCGCGATTCTTTTTGGGCTTCGCTTGCTGAGCTGCGGGTGAAGCTGCATCTG
>JAJNBN010000188.1 GCA_021156225.1 Verrucomicrobiota bacterium
GTAACCGTGGCGAGATTATTGTAAGCGGCAGGGTTTACCGCCTTGTCGAGATAGAACTGAGTAGCTTGGCCCGGATCCAAGGTGGAGACACGCACCCGGCGGAGTGATTCCAAACGATGTATCTGGCTTTGAAACAGGTTCGTGCACAATTCCCGCACCTCCATGAGCTGGCGGGTCAACGGCTCAATGCTGGCAGCATCAAAATTGACTTGCTGCACCAGCGGTTCGAAGGAAAAACCATACCGCGGACTGGGCAGTAGCACACCGGATTGCTCGGCCCCCTTTTGCAACTCGGCCACGGTGTTCAGCAGAAAGGATGAGAACTCTTGGCTCGTCATCTTCGGTACGACCACGGGCTTAATGCTCCCCTGCACGTTGGTCATGTATTGGATGAGCCGCTGGGTCTCCTGCTGTGCCAAGGTCAAATTGGCCTGGTCAGGAAACGGCTGCGACTGCATCAAGGCGATCAACTCCTGCTGGGATGCTTTGACCGTCTTGGACGCTTTGACATTGGCTTGAATCCGGCTGACCAAATAGACGATAGCCCCCGCCATCAGGCCCAAGGCCAGAATCATCCCTACCAGCAGCAAAATATTTCGCTTGATCCAACGCATAGATGTATCAATGGAGGCGGATGGGGCGCTTGAGTTGCAAGGTCATGGAGAACGAAAACGACTTCGCCAGCGGATCCACTTCATCCATTTTGTCATCCAGTTTGGTATATTCAGGCAGGAACATCACGTTTGTCTTCACAGCCTCTTGGAGGCCGAAGGCAAACCGCCGGTTGGCATCCGGTGCCAGGCTGTTCAGATTTACCGCCCGAAAGGTCACGGAGTAATATCCAACTGTGACCGGTGGAGTCGGTGCGGGCAGAGGAGTTACAGTAGGTGCCGCCTGCCCCCCGGGAGCGGGCGGGGTGGGCGCGGCTGCTCCAAAACGGCCAGCCCCAGCGGGAGCTGCTGCAGCCGCATTCGGGATCATGGGAGTGAATTTCTCCATCCAGACTCCGGTATCTTTGCCAAAGCTGTTGGATGAAGATGTCTCGTACTCCAGCAACATCGCCTGCAGATTATTCAACAGCAGCGTGTTGTAATAACGGTCGTCCAAAACCGTGGCGTATTCATTGCCCGTCTGGTATTGGGAGCGAAGGGAACCGAACGCGGCGTCCAACTGAGCCTTCATCGCGCGCAACGGTCCGATGCGTTCCTGCAGCTTCTTGTTCTCAGCGTTCTTCAGCCCGGCCTGTTGATTGTAGAACAACCCGTAGGAGAAGACGACGAGCACGAGGCTGAACAGAGCGGCCATCAGCCAAGGCTTCTTCTGGTCGAAGGCCTTGCGCTTCTGATAGCTCTTGGGCATCAGGTTCAGCTCCACCGGGCACTGGGCCAAGTTGCGGATGCCCAAACCGACCACTTCACCGAAAGTGTGCGCCACCGGGGCGAGTTCTTCCAAGGGGATCGATTCCGAGATCTCGATGCTCTGCAGCGGATTGAAGTAATCCACCGGGATATTCAACTTCTCCGCGAAGAACTGGGCCGCGTAGGGCATCATGGATGCACCACCCGCCAAATACAACCGCGCCGGGGCGGATCCCCCCTGCTGGTTGCGGTAAAACTGGATGGTCTGATTCATCTGGATGTGCAGACGGGTCATCACCTGGCGCGCAATCTTGGAGATCGCGGCCTGATGCTGATTGTCCGGCTCCTCGTAAGCACCACCCAAACTGACAAATCCCTGCTCAATCTTGATGCGATCCGCTTCATCGAACGGCAACCGGGCTTCGTTCGCAAAATCCTGCGTGATGGCGTTGGCACCGATATTGATGCTGCGGGAGAAAACCTTGCCCTTCTCAAAGAAAAGCACGTTGCTCGTCTTGGCCCCGATGTCGAGCAGCATCGTGCACCCTTCCTGCTCGCCGTAATTGAAACGGAAAGAATTGCACAGGGCGGCCGGGGATACGTCCACCAGGTTCATCGTGAGGCCGGAGCTCTCAGCGATGTTGAAGAGACCTTCCACCGTGTCGCTCTTGATGGCCACGAGCAGGACTTCCAGCTCACCCGTGCTGGTCGCGCCCAGAATCTGATAATCCCAGACCACTTCTTCCAACGGGAACGGCACGTTCTGCTGCGCCTCATATTGGATGATCTGCGTGACCTTGGCCGCATCCACCGGCGGCAGCTTCACGAACTTGGAGAAAACATTGAAGCCAGCGGCGCAGACATTGATCTGGCGCGAGGCGAACCCCTTTTCCTTCAGGAGGGTCTGGATTGCCGAAATGAGTACAGCCGCCCTCGTAGAGTCCTGCGAACCTTCCAAGCCCAGCGGTTTTACCGCGTAGCGTAGCAGGCGTAGTGTCCCCGATTCGTTTGGCTCAAACTCGGCAATCTTGAGCGTTCCCGCCCCAAAATCGCCGCACAAAAATGACTTCGTTTTCAGCATTTAGTTCGCACTGCTGTTTCCACCCACAAAGCGCCCGATACAAATGTATCCCTCTAGCTGCTGCGGGGTTGCGAAATTCGAGGGTGGTGGTAACCGGAAAGCGACAAGGGGGTCAAACAGAAAATCCGTTTCGCATGAATAATTTTGAACCTTTAGCCGTCCAAATACGTCTCACACTAGGTACCCATGTCCATTAGCCCACCTGTCGTCTCTTATAAAAGCCCTTAAAAACCCTTATTTTCCCGACATTTATCAGACACGCGGTTTGAAATATTCGATGGTTCGACGCATACCTTCCGCAAAAGGCACCTTCGGCTCCCATTTCAGCAATTGCTTCGCCTTCGTGATATCAGGTCGGCGCTGTTTCGGATCGTCTTGCGGTAGCGGCTTGAAAACAATGCGGCTTTTGGACCCCGTGATCCGGATGATCTGCTCGGCAAATTCCAGCATCGTCATCTCATGCGGGTTGCCGATGTTCACGGGTAACGGATAATCGCTCATCATCAACCGGTAAATCCCTTCGATGAGATCGGCGCAGTAGCAAAAACTCCGCGTCTGTTTGCCTTCCCCAAAGACGGTGACAGGTTTATTCCCCAAGGCTTGACTGATAAACGCGGGCACCACCCGACCATCGCGCAGACGCATGCGGGGACCATAGGTGTTAAAGATACGAACGATGCGCGTTTCCATCTTGTGCTGACGGTGATAGGCCATCGTCATGGCCTCCGCAAAACGCTTGGCCTCGTCGTAGCAACCCCTTGGCCCGATGGTGTTTACGTTGCCCCAATACTCTTCCGGCTGGGGGTGAACCAAAGGATCTCCATAAGTCTCTGACGTCGAAGCAATTAGGAACCGGGCACCCTTTTCTTTCGCCAGACCAAGGGCCTTATGCGTGCCCAAGGAACCGACCTTGAGCGTTTGAATGGGCAGCTCCAGATAGTCCACCGGACTGGCGGGCGAGGCAAAGTGCCAGACATAATCCACTGGGCTGTCGAGGAACAGGAACTCCGTCACATCCTGCTGGATGAAGCGGAAGTCTGGGTTGCCCGCCAAGTGCGCGATGTTGTCTACCGAACCAGTCACCAAATTATCAATGGCGATGACTTTATGGCCTTTGCTCAGGAGCAAATCCACCAGATGCGAACCCAAAAAACCCGCCCCGCCAGTTACCACCGATACGGGAACCTTGGCGCGGCGTACCGCTTTTTTAGCTTTTGCCATAATTGATTAAACACTTGTAAAAAGGAGGTGGCGCGGGCGCTCTCACTTCGCCCCGTTACCCGATAACACGGCGGGAATGGTCAGGCAGACGATCTTGAAATCAAGCCATAATGACCAATTATCGATGTATTCGAGGTCGAGCTTCACCCAGTCGCGGAAGTCGCTGATCTTGTTCCGGCCACTGATCTGCCAGAGACAGGTCAGGCCCGGCTTCACACTCAAACGACGGCGATGGGCCAGATCATCGAACTTTCTCACCTCATCCACCGGCAATGGCCGAGGCCCCACGATGCTCATCTCCCCTACGAGGATGTTAATGAACTGCGGCAGTTCATCCAGGCTCCACTTGCGCATGAAACGGCCGATGGGGGTTACCCGGGGATCGTTGGAAAGCTTGAAAACGGGACCGGACATCTCGTTTTGGGCCGATAAGCTCTCTTTTTGCGCCTCCGCATCCATCACCATGGAGCGGAACTTGAGCATCATAAACGGACGACCGTTCAAGCCGCAGCGTTTCTGACGAAAGAGCACCGGTCCGGGTGAGGTAAACTTGATGATGACGGCCAGAATCAGGAAAAGCCACGACAAGGCCACCAGAGCGACCCCGGCAAGCATGAAATCCAAGATCTGCTTGGTCAGCATCTGCCAGGAAGTCTCCGGCACGGAACGGAAGACCATCACGGGACGGCCGAGAAAGTCATCCAAGGCCGTTTGGGAAATGGTCGTCTTGAAGAAATCCGCCAGCAACCAGACTTCCACCCCTTCCAATTCGCATAACTGGATGGCCTTCTCCACCTCACCGAAAGCCGTGTGCTTGGCGCTGAGAATCACGCCATTGGCCGAATGTTCATGCAGCAAAGCCGGCAATTCATCCACCGGCCGCTCATCCAGATAGAGTCGCGCCACGATCTCCACCCCGCCGCGCAACTGCTTCTCACACTCAGCCCCCAACGCCTCCGCATCTTCCCGGCCGCCGACCAGAATAACCCTCCTGGCCGCTTGGGAACGGCCATACTCAGACTGCGCCCACCAGCGCACCACCTCTTCCTTCAAGAACACCAACGCAAAACTGGTGATGCCGAACAGGATGATCACGGAGCGTGCCAGTTGCAGTTTCAACAGGAACAGGATCATGATGAGGGCCACCACCGCGAAAACACAGGCCTTGAACAGCTTCCATAACATCTCGCTCCGGCCAGTCAGGTCCGTGCGATTATAGAAACCCTGCCCTTCCAAAAGGAACGCTCCCACGATCGCCGTGAGGCAAAAGGTGGTAAAATAGTGCTCAAATGACTCGATGACCGCCGCGCCGCCAAACACCTCGATCGGCACATGGGAGCGAATCAAATGCGCCAGCCAGAAGCCGATGGCAAACAGACACGCGTCCAAGATCAGATGGACGGACGTCCGCATTTGGTGTTGGCGACGTAACATGTTTTTTCTACGGCGTCGGCGGAGCCGCACGCTCGGTCAGCATCGTTGAAGGCCGGTCTTCGCGCAAGCCGCTGGCCATTTTCGTGCTCGCCCCGGCGGATATCTGGAACTCCGGGACGGAGGCAGCAATGAACTTTCGCACCCGCTCCAAGGCGTCTTTTTCCTGGTCCGGTCGGCAGGCCGTGGAGTAGGAAACATAGGCCCAGCGTTGTAATTTGCCGGACCGCACCAGATCGCTCGCCATCCACCACATCCGCTGGCCTTGGCCGGGAGTTTCCCTGCCTTCAGCGACGAACCAATAGAGATACAACGCCCGGGCTGGGTTGGATGTTCCATCCTTCGCTGCCAAATCCTTTCCCAGCAGCATCCTGTTGTAGTCCAATGTCTTACCTGTATCACCAGCCAGCTTCACCCCCTCCACACCGGAGGCCGCTTCGTCGATTTTCCACCCTTGGCCAGTCAGGCAAAACTCCGGCCGATGGATACTGGTGCGGTCCGTGCCCATCAGCACCACGCTGATAGTGATCACGAAGCCATCTGGAGAAACATAGCGACGGCGGCCATAGGTGGTATCCTTGGGCAACATACCCAATTCTTCCGGCAAGGGCCCCTGCTTCTCGCTGGTGTAATCTAGAACTTTCTCGGGCAGCACCACCTCAAACCCGCTGTCCGTCTTGGCTTCCGCCACGACCACGCCGGGAGCACCCAACTGTTGCTGGGAGTGCAAACGATGGATCAACCCGGCCGTGATCAGCATCAGGCTGAAGGCCGCCATGCCCAAGATAAGCCGTTGATGCTTCACGTTTTTACCTCCGCTTTGGCTTTCTTGAAGACGATCCGTTCAAGAAGCCACGAAATGCCGTATAGCCCGACCAACGCCACCAGAAACGTCACGAAACCGAACTTCTGCTCAATCATCACACCCGCATCGTGACCGAACGCCTTTCCCACCAGAATGATGGTGGTCAACCGGACCACGTTACCCACTATCGCCAGCGGCATGGCCGCAGCGATGATCACGGCCCGGGCCCACCCTTGCTTGAAAATCATGAAGGCATACACCGTCGCCAGCAAGAACATCGCGACCAGACTGCGGATACCGCTGCAGGCCGGAGCCACGTCATAGTTGAACTTTCCCGCTTCATCCAAGATACGGGATCCGTCCTGAATCACATCGACTCCCAGAAATTGAGCGATGGCCACCGCTATCTTCGTCACCACCATGCGCAAGGGAAACGTGATCATCCCGCTCAATGACCCGATGGGTACGCTGAACATGAAGAGAAAATAAGGAAAGAAAATCGCCCGTAAAAACGCCGGCCCCCACGCCACTCCGATCAATCCATAGATACCCAGAAACAATGCCGCCACGGAAAGACGCGGCTGTTGCACGAGGTAGCCCAGCACGTGCAGAAGACACCCTGCCCCGAGGATAAACAATCCCGGCCACCATAAACGTTTGGGCGCTTCCTGCAGTTCTTTCCGTTTCCACCAGCACAGCCCGATCACCACCAGAGGAATAAGCGGCCCATGATCATCATCTTGAAAGGGCGAATTGTAAGCTCCCTCTAGCCACAGGTAGAGCGAGGGAGAATTCACGTAACCAAAGGTGGAGTTCCCCAAGAAATGGAACAACAGCAGCCAGGGAATGACCAAGCCGAAGAAAAGGGCTTTCTCCGGCACCTGCCGCCAGCACCCTTTCAGCTCCTCCATAAATGACGGACCCGCAGCCGGTTTTG
>JAJNBN010000189.1 GCA_021156225.1 Verrucomicrobiota bacterium
GGACTGTTGAAGTTCGTGAAGATGCCCATTCCTTTTGCCAACAGTCCCACGAAAAAGAAAAAGCAATTCGCCAGCATCATATCCCGGCCCAGCTTGGGATTGCCGAAGATGATGCCCACTTGGATGCCCATCGCCGCCACCAGCAGCGTCTGGTGGTTCGTGAAACAGATGCCGAAGAGGAACATCGTCCAGTACAGGTACTTCGTCTGATGCGGCGCATAGATCCAGCGCAGCAGACAGCACAGCACGCCCATCAGGGACAGCACACTCAAGGTGTATACCTCCACGATCACCGACTGGCTCCACATGAACCCGTTAAAACCCATCAATGCCCCCGCCACGAAACCGGCCACCACACACAAGGCGTTCTCCCAGCGTTTCTCCAGTGCCTTCAGGCTCGCGATGCCCTCGATCATCATGCTGCTCCCGCGTGAGACGAGCAGCGCGATGAGACCGCAGGAGATGGCACTCGCCACGGCGGAAGACAAGGCTACGCGCCACGCGATATTCGAAACCGGCACTAGCACCGTGAAGAGCCAGGTATAAAGCGTCCACACCGGGTAACCGGGCGGGTGGGGAACACCTGCATAGAATGATCCTACCGCCAGTTCGCCGGAGTCCTCCAGCGTCACATCCGGAGCCAGCGTCAGGATGTAACCGATCAGGATGATTAGCGTGGTCACCGCAAAGCAGATCCAGTCGATCTTCCGGAAGAGCGGTGGCGGCGGGGGAATGACCACCTTCGCCGGGGGTGTTTTCCCGGCTTTCTTATCTGGCTCAGCGGGCTTGCCGGCATTGGTGCCGGAATTTTTCGCCTCATTGGCCGCAGCAGACTTGTTACGACTCATTCGTTAACGTGCAAAAATGTTGGTGGACAGGGTCCAAAATGAGCCGTTACTTGAGAAGGAACGCGCCGGGTTTGTCGATGCTAAAGTAGCCAGCGCCAGCCGGTTCCATTCCAGCGTCACTGGCCGCACCTGCGCCAGCAGCCCGGCACTGGCCAGGTTGGTGGAGGCCAGCCGCGCGTTATCCAGCTCTTGCAGGTGCGTCGGGGTGGGGGCGGGGATGTCATGGAAAGCCGCCAGAGAAACCATCACACTGGCGGCCACCGGTGCGAGCCCTCGCAGCAATCCGGTCGATACCCAAGGCCCCGTTGCCATCTGCCGCCGCTCGAAAAGCCTTTCGCGGATGGCCGGATTCGCCGCCCGCGGCTTCCAGCCCGACAACCGGTTCAAAACTGATATCTTCATAAACTTCTCCGTATTTACTTGTGCTTTTCCCACGTAATCGTCCTCGTTCTCGTCGTCGTCCTCCATGAGATTACGTATCTGTATCCTTCTCCATAAATGCTTCCAACCCCCAGGCTTCCTCGCCACCCAGCTCATTCATGGCCCGCTCCAGCTTCTCCATTCCGTAGCGGAATCTGCCTGCGGCGGTATTGGGAGACAGCTCCAGCACCTGTCCGATCTCCTCAAACGTCAGTTTCTGCCAGAACTTCATCACGATCACCTCCCGCTGCTCCACCGGCAACTCCGCCAGACACCGCATCGCGGCCGCTTCGTCCGGATTCTCCGCCGCGCTCGGCTCAAACCATTGGGCCGATTCCCACTCCGCCCGGAAGCGCCGCCACCAGTTCCGCCGGTAGTTCAGCGACCGGTTCCGATACGCCCGCAGGATGTAATGCTGTGGCTGGATGGGGGCCTCCTTCAGCTTCAGCAAGGCCGCGAACGTATCCTGCAAGACATCCTCCGCCTCGCTATGCGTCAGCCCTAGGGAACGGCCGTAAAGCAGCAGATTCTTCTGCAGCCGGTCATACCAGGCCTCGCACCAACGATCGTTTTGAATACCTTCAGGATTCACGGATTTACCCAATAGACACCTGCTCGGGAAAATTTGTATGAAGAAAATCGAAGAATTCTTTCCACCGACACTTTCGTGCCCTGCTTCCTTCCGCCCGTTCTGCCCATCGCGTCTGATGACCATACCGACCTCCTTCCAGCTACGGAATTGTAGCTGATAAGGAGAGTGTCAATTATCGGGCAAAAACTCGCAAGTAAAAACGTGCTTAAAATGCTGTGGTGTAAGTGTTTAAGATGTAAGAACTTGCAATATTCACCACCTGCGGGCGTGGTTTTTTCGGGTCTTTTCATCTCCGAATAAACCAATCGTAAACCGTTCGATTCGTTTCTTGATTCATCGGATTAGTTTATGGGACTGTCATGGGAAATCAGAGCCCACGGAGGCATGACGAGACATAAGTATCATTTTTTAAGCAGCATACTCCGCCAGATTCTTCTGGTGATGGGGCTGTTGTCTCCGGTGGGTTTGATTCACAGCGCCGGGATAGATGCCCTGAGCTCTTGGCAATGGAGGAATCCGTTGCCGCAGGGATATGGATTAGCAGATGTAGCCAGTGGCGGGGGCAAGCTTGTGGCTGTAGGGTATCATGGCAAGATTTTGGTCTCAGAAAACCCGACTGCAAACCCCGCTTCCTGGACCCAAGTTGATCTGCCATCCCACATAAGTTTTAGCGGCATTGCGTATCATGATGGAATATTTGTTGCGGTCGGCAATGGCTTCTGGTCGTCCACCAATGGATTGAATTGGGTTAATCGCAAAATGGGATTTGTGAATGATGTGATCTGGGCTAATGGAGTGTTTGTCGTGGTTGGTTCCAATGGTGACATCTTTACTTCAAGTGATGGGATGGCATGGACCTCCCGTTCGTCGGGAACTACTCATTCGTTACGGACCATATCATATGGTAAGGGGCTTTATGTGGCGGCTGGTGGGATTTATGACAGCGGCGTCTTGTTGACTTCGCCAGATGCCATCCAATGGACCCCCAGAACTGTTGGTTATGAGGTGATCGATAGCGTGGCTTATGGCAACGGAATGTTTGTTACGGTAGGATTTGATTATGGTCGGCCTTCGCCTGCGGGGTTGTTTAGCGGAGGCAACGGTGTTGTCCGGATTTCGAGTGACGGCGTCAATTGGACGCCGCATTTGTTGACGGAAGCGGTCCATCCCAACTGCGTTCATTATCACGCCGGACTCTTTATCCTGCTGGCTTCAGAGGGGATACTGACTTCGGTTGACGGCCAGGCTTGGATTAGTCGCCACCGGGAGGGATGGAATAACCCATTGAATGCAGTGGTCTCCTTCAACGGTTCTCTCTACGCCGTCGGAGCGGGCGGCTCCGTGTTTGTTTCGCCAGATGCCATCACATGGCAGCGCCTCACGGGGAGTTGGCGGAACCTGAACGATGTCGTGCGCGGCGGAGACATCATCGTGGCCGTGGGAGATTCCGGGGATATCATGACCTCGGAAGATGGCGCCAGCTGGACGCTACGCTATCAGGCCGAGAATTTCGCATTCTATAGAGTCGCCCATGGTAACCGTGTTTTTGTTGCCGTCGGGGAACCCGGTTATGTTGTGACGGAAGACCATCCTTTCGGAGTTCGAGCTCCCCAAGCCATTTTCACTTCTACTGATGGTGTCACTTGGAACCGTTGGGATTCTCCTGTGGAAGACCGTTTACGTGATGTGACTTTTGCTAATGGCATCTTCATGGCCGTGGGCGGAGACCAGGGCAATCGGGCAGTCGTGATCACCTCCACTGACGGGAAAACCTGGACCGCTCCGGCAGTATCCAGAGATACAGACCTGTTTGGAGTAGCCTATGGCACGGGAGGATGTGCGGCCGCCGGTTATTCAGGCGATATCATGGTTTCCGCAGATAATGGAGCCGCCTGGAGCAAGCACACTTCGGGAACATCGGCCCTGATTCGTGGCATCTCCTTCGCTAACGGCATCTTTGTCTGCGGGGATTACAATGGCAATCTGCTGACGTCGACCAACGGGACCAACTGGCATGTCAGAAGCTCCGGCACCAGCCATATTTTTTATGATCTGGCTTACGGTAATGGAATTTTCCTGGCGATTGGGGCTGCAGGCTCTCTGGTTTCGACTGATGGGGTCAACTGGGAGTCTTGCAGCTTTCTGCAGGATCACTCGCTCAATTCCGTCATATACTGCGAGGGTAGTTTTATTGCTGTGGGAAGTAGTGGAGCGATCCTTCAATCCGCCTATACTACACCTCCTTCCATCGTCCGCAGCAAAACCGACGGGACCGGTTTCCGATTCTCTATCACCGGCGAAACCGGCCTCCCATACCGTATTCAATCCTCTTCCAGCCTAGGTGCCGATGCCGTCTGGACAAACTGGCTCGACCATACCAACGGCCTTGATCCGAAATGGTTCTTGGATAATTCCGCCAGCAGCGCAACCAAGCGCTTTTACCGTCTGGTCTCGCCTTGAGGTTCTTTGAGCCACCAAGAAACGACACTCAACGTCATCGCCATGACCTACGTCCTCATCCGTTCCCTCACCATTCTCACCTTGATGGCTGGCTCCACGTGGCTCATCGCCCGCCATCGCGTCATGGGTGCATTTATCTCCGTCTGGCTCGGTTGGGGGATACTTTACCTCGCGTTCAACGCCGTGCCTGCGCCCCTGGGCGTCTGGAATGAAGACCGTGAACAGATCGGCACATTGGCTCCCTTGATGATGGCTGTCTGGTGCATCCCCGTCTGCACGTTTTTCACCCTCCGGCGTCTGGTGCGGGATAGGCAACCAGCCACCGGACGGCAAGGCGAACAATGAAGACAACGCAGATCAGTAAATGGCTCCTGGTGACTGGCATCCTCATAGCCATCCTTGGCTGCTCATCACATCAGGGAAAAAACGCTGAAGAGCGGGCCATTTCCACCGCCAAGCAGGAAGTGAAGAAACGAGGATGGAAGCGGATTGAGGTGGATGATTGCCGATTCGAAGAGGGGCGATGGAAAGTGTATGTGTGGAGATTCCCAAAAACTCCTCGAGGACACGCCACCGTGGAAGTCTCGGATAATGGGCAAGTGCTTCGTTACATCGCGGGAGAGTGAAAACGCCGAGGATATGGCTTCAATTGTCACGCCAAACGAAACTAAAACACCGCCTCCTTCCTCACTTCGTCTGTTGCACAACGGGCAAGTCTATCAACGCAACCCGCATTGGCACCTCAAGATTTGCTCGGATGGCTCGGTCTATGGAGAGATCATTGGACCACAGTCCGATTTCGCCTGTATCCAATCCATCAAGGCTCAATTGGACGCCGCTGAGACACCCGTGATGTTCTCCCAAGCAGCTGAGTTGATCAGCCGTTTTTCAAATGATCAGTTGCTGCCCGATGACGTGCTGGTAGAGCTTACCGAATCAGACCGCTGGTGTGCGGTCCCCCCGGAAGAGCAGGGGGTGGAATCAGTCGTGACGTTCTTCGACAGCCTGCAAAAGATATTGCAGCCATACTTGTCCCAACGTCCGGTCTGAAACCGTTTCTCCCACTGGAAATTTCTCTGGAGCTTTGGATCTGGGATTTACACCCGCAGCCTAGCCCTTCGCCGCCTTCAACAAAAATTCCTCCATTCGGTTCACCACTGCTTCCAGCGTGTAATGCTCCTTCACTTCATTCTGGCCTGTCACCGCCATTTGCAAGCGCCCCGCCGGCTCGTTTTGCAGGTATTGGATGCGTTGCGCCAGGTCCAGCACATCGCCCGCCGTGTAGAGCAGCGAGTTCACGCCGTGTTGCAACAATTCACCCGTGCCGCCGTAACCCGTGGACAGCACCATCATGCCCGCCGCCATCGCCTCCAGCGGTATGGTGGAGTAAGGCTCTGCCCACTCGACGCTGTGGATGTAGAAATCATGTGCCTTGTAGAGCCTCGGCAATTCCATGGCCTGATCCACCGAGCCGTCCACCACTACCGGCAATTTATGTCGGGTCGCAAACGATTTCAGCGATGCCATGTAATCGGATTCGCCGTTGCCGCAGATCGTCAGCGTTACCGCCGGATTCGTGGCAAACACTTCCTTGAAGGCTTCCACCACTGTCATCACGCCGCTTTCCTTGTGTAACCGGCCGACGACCATGAACTTCGTCGCCATCACTTCCGGCGGCCGGACCGGCGCAAAGAAGCGGTCAAACCGTATCCCCGGATGAATGATCGTGGGCGAGGGAATGTCATAGCCCGTCTGGATGGCTGAATCACAGATCACGCGGCTCGCGAATGCGATGTGCTTGAAGCGGAAAGTCTGGATGCTCCCCGGCTGCAAGGCCGTCCTTTCGCTATCGGCATCATAGATGTGCGAAAGTCGCTTGGTCATGACGTTATCCCGCGTAGGGGTCACTTCATCCATCTTGTCCCGTTGCTTGCTCATCTCCAATGAGGTACGCATGGCGGACTGGGCCATCGAAAGCTTCGGGCGGTTCCACCAGTCCAGCCACGGATCCTTGCTCAGGTCATTCGTGATCCAGTAATCGGCCACGTCATACGCCAGCGGCAATCCGCTCTGGTGCAGGGTGAAGATCAGTGACTTGGACAAACCGTGCAGACTCCACACATACACCACATCCGGACGATACTCCGTCAGCGTCTCGCGCAGGATCGTGTTGTTATGCGTTTCCAGTTCCTTCATCTCCATGAACTGGGTCTTCAAAGGGTGCCCGTAAACGCCGTTCAGATGCAGCCGGCGCGAAGTCTCCTTGTCCCGCTGCTCCGTTTTCAAGCCGTGATTCGAAGTCAGCACGTGTACGCCGTGACCGCGCTTGCGTAATTCCGTGGCCACCAGTTCGCAACGAACGTCATAAGTCGCGGCGTGATGCGGCGGATAAATATTTACCAGGATGAGTATCTTCACAGCTCTTCTTCCGTCACTTTAATCAACCACCGGCGGGTTGGCGAGAGTGATTGTATCTCCCACTTGCACCACCCCCGAAACT
>JAJNBN010000190.1 GCA_021156225.1 Verrucomicrobiota bacterium
TTCCGGGCAGTTCGACATCACCGGGTGATCCGCGCCCGCGCCGGTACGGTCGATGAACTGCAACCGACGGCCTTCCCGATGCGCGACCTTCGCCGCGATGGCTTCAAAATGTTCCGGCATCAAAAGACCGGAGCAGGAGCACGTGACCAATAGCCCACCCGGCTTTGTGATGAGGATGCCGAGGCGGTTCAAATCCTCGTACTTGCGCTCGCCTTCGTGTGCTTCCTCACGGCTCAGCATGAACTTTGGCGGATCAAGGATGACCACGTCCCATTGCTGGCCGTTGCGCTGCATCTGGCGCGCGTAGGAGAAGGCATCGCAGTGTACCCACTCGACCTTGGCGTTGTTGATGTTGGCGTTGCGCTTTGCTTGCTCGATGGCTTTCTCATCGAGATCCACGCCGATGACCTCGGTGGCTCCACCCAGTTTCGCAGAGATGGAAAAACCACCCGTGTAACTGCACAGATCCAGCACTCGTTTATCCTTCGACATCAACGCCAGCCTGCGCCGGTTCTCTCGCTGATCGCAGAAAAACCCGGTCTTGTGGCCTTCCGCAAAATTCACGTCATACTTCACCCCGTTTTCCATGATGCGCACGGAGCGCACTTCATCCGTCTTGATGTCGCGCGGCTTGATGCGCTCATACGAAGCGACCAGTTCATCCACCTCGATGAGAGTTCTCTTCGTGCCCAGTCGCTTATGCAGCAGGCTGAGCCATTCCGGCAGCCGTTTGAAGATGCCCAGGCTGTGCACCTCGATGCTGAGAACATCATTGAACTTGTCGATGATAAGTCCGCTCAAACCATCGCCATCGGAGTTGATCACCCGGAAGGCGTCCGTCTTCTCCTGCAGTCGCAAGTAGTCAAGCCGCAGGTCCAACGCGCGTTCCAGCAGCACATTGAAAAGTTCTTCGCCAGCCGGTTGAGGACTGTGATGGAAAACGCGTAGGGGCACGCGAGCCTTGGCGTTGTAGAGCCCCATCCCGAAGGGTTTGCCTTCCTTGTCATACACATGCACCAGCGCACCAGGCTGCGCATCTGGCGAGACGCGCTTGATCATGGCGGGGAAGATGCAGGGATGAAAACTGAAATACTTCATCTGCACCCAGGGTTTTAGCCAGGTCTCACTGCCACCGGAATCTTCCGTGGACACCATTATCGTCTTCGCCATATCCGATTAAACTAGCGTGAGCGGTCTTCGGACGAAATGAAATTTCCCAAGTAAACTCGCCTGCCAGCGAAGAATCTGCTTTGCTGTCTGGACATGCGTAGGGAAATCATCTTTGTCACCGGCAGCGATACCGGTGTGGGCAAGACCATGGTGAGCGGTCTGTTGTCGCGTTTTCTGAGGGAAAAGGGCGTCGATGTCGGCGTGTGCAAGCCCATCTGCTCCGGTGGAAGGGAGGATGGAGAGCATTTGCTAAGTATGGCCTGGAACAAGCAGACGCTTGATCAAGTGAACCCCTGGCATTTCACGCAACCGATATCCCCCTTGGTGGCGGCACGGCTGGAGCGGAAACAGATCAAGCTGGATGCCGTGCTGAAGCATATCCAGCGTATCCGAGAAAAACATGCTGTCACCGTAGTGGAGGGAGCAGGGGGGCTGTTAAGTCCATTAGGAGAAGGCTTTGATTCCCGCACACTGCTCACGGAGTTGAAGGCGAAACCCCTGATCGTCGTGGCGGATAAATTGGGAGCAGTGAATCAAGCGCTGCTGGTGCTGGCTGCGTTGCCGAAGCGCTATCAGGCAGGGGCGCAGATTATCCTGTCGGCTGCAGCGAAGCCCGATGCTTCTTCACAGACGAATGCCCGGTTGCTCATGGAATTTCATCCACAGATGGGCGTCCATTGTTTGCCACGCGTCTCTGCCAAAGACGCAACCGTACTTACGGATAAGCGTTCCCCGGTGTATCGAGTTTTCCATCGCGTGCTGGAAAAATGGAGTCTGGCCTGAGGTTCGTCGCTGATTTGTCACCGAACTACCGCTTGTCAGGCATGGCCAAGGCGGTATTGTCGCTTCAGCTCTTCACTGAATAACGCGACGCGTCATGCACTCAAAGCATCTATTCTCACTGGGATTGGGAGTTCTTCTCGGCTTCACCGCTTCATCGC
Source organism: Verrucomicrobiota bacterium (assembly GCA_021156225.1). Lineage (GTDB taxonomy): Bacteria > Verrucomicrobiota > Verrucomicrobiia > Limisphaerales > JAEYXS01 > JAEYXS01. Next base: position 2,112 of record JAJNBN010000190.1, read on the forward strand.
TCAAGGCCGCCGAAGCATTTGAAATCGGCCCCGACGATGTGGCCAAGCTGCCCAAGGGCAAAGAGGCGGATGGTATCATCGGAGATTTCGTGCTGCGTAATGACAAGGTGGAGGCCGTCATCTCGCACAATGCCCTCTTTCGCCGGGCGAACATGAGCACGTTCTATGGCGAGAACGGCATCACCCCCGGTTGCCTCTATGATTTGACGCTGAAGGGCGAGAACAATGACCAGCTTGTCATCTTCTCACCGTCACAACAGCAGGGCATCGTCTCCTATGTGCGCGTGGCCAATACCGGCAAAGCGGGCGAGGCAGCGATCGAAACGGTGGTGACCGCAGCGAATAATAAAGGACTCTACAAACGTCATGAGTATCGGCTGCGCGATGGCTGGCAGGGCGTGATGATCGTCACCACGTTCCGGAATGAGAGCGATAAGGTGGTCAAAGGCACGCCCGATGACCGCTGGACGAAGTTCGCTCGTAGCGGAACGGAACGCGGCATCTCCTGGGCGGATGCGGAAGATCCGGCGGATAAGGCTGGTTACTCGTATGCGTGGGTAGAGCAAGATGGCTTGAAGATTCCCGCGAAAGAAGTGGAGCTGAAGCCCGGCCAAGAGATTTCTTTCGCCCGCTTTCTCGCCGCGGGCCATTCACCTCTGGAAGCCATGGGGGCGGTGATGGCGCAGAAAGGGCCGGTTGGCACGCTGAGCGGCACGGTCAAGGATGCTGCTGGTAAACCTATTCCCACGGCCAAGCTGGAAGTGGTGGTCGATGGCAAACCCATCGCGGCGTATCCGGACGATCAGGGAGCCTATCGTGTTTCGTTGCGCCCAGGTGATTATGAAGTCAGCGCCACAGACATTGGACGCGACACGATAAAAGGCAAAGTGAAAGTAGAAGCCAAAGCCATCGCGGCTTTTGATCCCGTGCTTTCAGCAGAATCATCCTTCACCTTCGATATCCAGGATGAATCAGGCAAGAGCATCCCGTGCAAGGCGCAGTTCATCGGCGTTAACGGCACGAAGAATCCGGACTTGGGGCCGGCCAATCGCGCATACGGTTGTGTGGATCAGTATCATTCCGAGAAAGGCCAGTTCGCCGTGGCCGTGCCGCCGGGTGAATACAAAGTGGTGGTCACACATGGTATCGAATTCAGCTACCTGAGCGAAACGGTCAAGCTGGAAGCTGGCAAACAGCACATGGTTAAAGGTGTCTTGAAACGGCTGGTGGATTCCAAAGGCTGGGTCAGCGCAGACTTCCACAATCATTCCACGCCCAGTGGCGACAACACCACGGGCACGGATGATCGCCTCATCAACCTGGTGGCCGAGCACATCGAGTTTGCGCCGACGACAGAACACAACCGCCTCTACGACTGGCGCCCGCATATCGAGAAGCTGGGCATGAAGTATGAGATCCAGACGGTGAGTGGCATGGAGCTCACGGGTGGAGCAGCTCATTTCAACATGTTCCCGCTCACGCCCAAGTGGAACATTCAGGATAATGGTGCGCCGCAATGGAATCCGGATCCGCGCATCACGGCGGTGACGCTGCGTGATTTCCAAGGACAGAACCCGCATCGCTGGGTGCAGATCAATCATCCGGACATGGTGGCGAACTTCATCGATCGCGATGCTGATGGCCGCGTGGATGGCGGTTTCCTCGGCTTGGAGCGCTTGATCGATGGTGTCGAGACGCAGAACTATGCAGACGCACAGATCTTGAATGGCAGCCCCTTCCGCATCGGACGCGACCGGGCCGGCAAAGAGTCCGTGACGTATCTGCGGGAGTTCATCTGGCTGCAACTGCTCAATCGAGGCCATCGCTATTGGGCTACGGCGGTGTGTGACGCCCACACGGTTTATGGCAACGGCGTGGGCGGCTGGCGGATGTATTTCCCGAGCGCTTCTGATAAGCCGAACGAAATCGACCATGAGGAGATAGCGCGTCATGCGAAAGCCGGGCGCAGCTACCTGACCACTGGGCCTTTCCTGCAAGTGACTACGGAAGATGGCATCCAGCCGGGAGGGGAAGCGCGGGCGACTGGTTCCATCAAGCTGAAGGTGAAAGTGCAATGCGCGGACTGGATCGACATCGACCGCGTGCAAGTGCTGGTGAACGGGCGGCAGGAGCCGAAGCTGAACTTCACGCGCAAATCACATCCCAAAATGTTCGCGGATGGCGTCGTGAAGTTTGACCAGACCATCGATGTGGGCCTGAGTGAAGACAGCCATTTGATTGTCGTGGCCATGGGCGAGAGCTCCGATCTCTCCACCGGTTACGGCACGAGCAGTCAGGCGAAGATTCGTCCATGTGCTTATCACAATCCCATCTTCGTGGATGCCGATGGTGGCGGCTTCAAACCGAACGGCGATCTGCTCGGCTGGCCGTTGCCCACCAAAGGTATGAAGGTGGAAGAGGTGCGGGCCTTGCTGGAACGGAAATAGGTGCCCAGTCCTGATAAGGCAAGACTCAAGCTACTTGGTCGGTGCGACTGTTTCCACAGCCGGCGCCTTGCGGCTATCCAGTTCTTTCTTCACCGCATCCGTCACTTGGTAGATGCCCAGTGAGGCCATGAGGATGGCGGCCAGACTCAAGCAAGCCAGCGAGAGCGGTTTGGCCCGCAGTTCTTTGTGCTGATTCGTGAAGTGGAAATAGAGCGCCGCACCAGCGAGGAAGGGCAGCATCAGTCCCTGCGCGACCGCTCCCCAGAAGACTAGCTTCACGGGATTTCCGAATAGCAGGAACACGCTCGTGAACGCCACCGGCAGGATGACGCACGAGATCTTGATCCAGCGCACGCGGTGTTCCGGATCGCGATACTTATGGATGCCGAAGATGCTTAGGGCGTCTGCCAGCAGACGGGCATTTGAAGCGGTTGCCCCGAAGACGGTCGAGTAGAGCACCACCACGGCACCCACCAAGAAGAGCCAGTAACTCCACTCACCGAACGCTGAGCGATACATGTGGGAGAGCGTTTCTATCATCTGGCCGCTCTCCACCTTCATCTGCTTGGCATGAAGGATAGCCGCGCCCAGCAGGTAGAAGGCGATGGTCGCCGTGGTATAGATGGCGAAGGAGACCCAGGCATCAATTCGCATCACCCGCAGCCACCCCTTGGCGCGTTCCTTCCACGCTTCCGTGCCGTCATCCGGCCCGGTGTGCTTGGCGTAGCCTTTTTCCAGGCACCAGTAGGGATAGTAGATCAGCTCGGAAGCCCCCACACCGATGATGCCAAACGCTCCAAAAGCCGTGATGAGCGAATCCGGCATCTGGAAGGTGAATCCGCTCGCGAGCTGGCTGCCCGTCACCGCGAAGTCCGTGAATTGCAGCGCACCCACTGCCACCATCGTGGTCAGTGTGAAGATGGCGACCATGACGGTGGACCCCGTCTCCACCAGTTTGTAACGTCCGACCACCAGCAACACCGCACAACTGCCGCCGATCAGCACTGCCAACACTGGCATGGTGATGTCGTTTTCGCCGAGCTTGAACACAAATCCCCCCAGTTTGAACGAAGTAGCCACCCCGCCCACCATCCCGGCCACTTGCGGCACCAGGCACAGGAACATGCCTAGCCACAGCCACAGGACCCATGACGCCATGAAGCGTGGTCCGGGAAGGGTGTCCAACGCCTCCAGCGTCGTCCGTCCCCGCGTGATGGCGTAACGGCCCAGCTCGATCTGCACAAACACCTTGAGCAAGCACCCGAGGATGATGAACCACAGCAGCTTGAAGCCTTCCTCCGCGCCCAGCTTCGGCGTCACGATGAGTTCGCCCGAGCCCACGATCACCGCGCTGATGATGAGTCCAGGCCCCAGCTGCTTCACGATGCCGCTGAGCTTCGTCGGTGCCGGTTGCACCACGGGAGCGGTTGGAGAGGTTTCGTTAGCCACGATTCAGAAATGGGTGCGGGCGTTGCCGTTCCACCGCGTAAGCGGAAGAGGCGACCAAGCCGATACGGTTGATGACGGAGCTGCGCATTTGGAACGCGCGGAGCATAAGCGCGAAGGGGCGGGGGATTCAATCAACCATTTCGCCGGTTGAAATGCGCCGGTCTGCCAGTATGCTACGGGCGTGATTGCGTTGATTGACTATGGCGCGGGCAACCTGCGCAGCGTGTATAAGGCGTTGAAGTTCCTCGGGGCAGACGTGCAGATCGTCACGAAACCGGAGGAGACCAACGCCGCGCATGCCATGGTCCTGCCCGGCGTGGGCGCCTTCGATGACTGCATCCAGGCTCTCGATAAACAGCAGATGCTCCAGTCCGCCCGCGATTTCATCAAATCGGGTCGCCCCTTCCTCGGCATCTGCGTTGGTTACCAGGCCCTGTTCGAGAAAAGCGAGGAATTCAACAGTTGCGCCCTCGGCCTGAACGTCTTTGGCGGCAAAGTTGTCCGCTTCCCCGAGAATACCGGCATCAAGATCCCCCAGATCGGCTGGAATCAAGTCTGGCAGAAACGCCCGGATTGCCCGCTCTACAAGGACATCCCGGATGGCAGCCATTTCTATTTTGTCCACAGCTTTTACCCGCAACCGGTGGATTCCTCCATCGTGGCCACCACGACGGACTACGGCGTGGATTTCACATCCTCCGTCTGGCGCGATAATGTCTATGCCACGCAGTTCCACCCGGAAAAGAGCCAGAAGGCAGGGCTGCAGCTCTTGAAGAACTTCATCGAACTGGCGGAATAAATCTGAACTA
>JAJNBN010000191.1 GCA_021156225.1 Verrucomicrobiota bacterium
ATCGAACACCGGTTGCACCGGCTGGCCAATACATCGAACTTCGAACATCGAGAGGTGGGAGATTTTGCCACAGATGAAACACGGATCACACGGATGGGGGAAATTTCAGATTTGAAATTTGAGATTTCAAAGGAGGCAGTGAGGAGAAATGCAGAAGCTTCCATGTCATCTGATTTGGTTGATGGGAGCGACAAGGTTGTCAAGGGCTCGACGGAGTCTCGCCCTACCGGGATGGAAGGAGTCGAGGCGTCAAGCCGCCTCGGGGGGAAAGCGGAGTCGAGCCTCCGCACTCCAAAGGATGGGAACCTCGATGTTCCCATGTCACTCGCAATTATTCGTGTAGGCGATGAGGGGAGGCAAGGGAACGCGGAGCACCGCGTCCCTACCGGGATGGAGGAAGGGCCGATCATCAAGTTTCGGGCGGCGCAGAGGGAGTTTTTGCGGGGTGTCGAACAACATCGGTTGGTGGCGTTTGTGGCGCGGAGGCAGTTCGGGAAGACGACGACGTTTGCTGCTCTCGCTCTCAAGAAGATGATGAAGCGGGCGAATCATACGGTGGTGTTCGGGAGTGCGAAGTTGAACCTGGCGCGGGAGATTGTGCGGAAGGAGGCGGAGGTGATCCAGCGGGCGATCCATGCGCTCGCCAAGCAGGCGGAGAAGGCGGAGGGGCTTTTGCAGGTGGTGGATGGGAAGACGGGGCGCATGGTGAGCGGGGTGACGGCGGATGATTTCGCCAGTCTGTATGAGGCGCAGCGGTTGGAGTTTCGCTTCTATCATTCGAAGACGATTTATTCGCGGACGAAGGTGGTGGCGTTGCGGGCGGATACGGTGGGTGAGACGGGGGATTTGATGTGTGATGAGATCGGGCGGGTGAAGAATTGGCGCGAGGTGTGGGAGGCGGTGGAGCCGATCGTGAGCAGCAATCCGATGTTTCGTCTGACGCTGGCGACGACTCCGCCACCGGATGATTCGCATTATTCGTTCGAGATGTTGTCGCCGAAGAGCGGCACGGAGTTTGAGCCGAGTGCGACGGGGAATTGGTATCGCAGCGAGGCGGGCGTGATGGTGCTGCGCGTGGATGCGCAGGACGCGTGGGCGGACGGAGTGCCGGTGTATGACCTGGAGCGGGGCGAGCCGTTGAGCCCGGAGGAGCATCGCGCGCGGGCGCTGGACAAGGATGCGTGGGATCGGAATTACGCGGTGAAGTTTGTGTTCGGCGGGACGGCGGCGTGCGGGCTGTTGCAATTGGAATCGGCACAGGCGCGCGGGATCGGGAGTTGCGCGTGCATCGTGATTGAGGATGAGGCGGATATGACGATCGCGATGGCGTTCTTGCGGGATCATCTGACGAACAATCCGGTGGGCATTGGCTTAGACCTGGCGACGACGGAGAAGGAATCGAGTAATCCCACGGCGCTGACGGTGATGGAGGCGAGCGGGGTGGAACTCACGGGTCGGTTGACGCTGGTGTGGAAGACGCGTGATCCGGCGGTGTCGAAGGAGCGGGTGCGTCGCCTGGTGAAGACGATCAATGAGCGGTCGCGCGGAGGGCCGGTGCGGAGGTTGTGCATTGATGCGACGAATGAACGGTATTTTGCGATCGAGCTGTCGCGGGACATCGCGAGTGAGGTGCCGGTGGAGTTGATCATCGGGAGTGAGAGTGCGCCGGGGATCAATGAGGATGCGATGGTGATGAAGGCGTATCTCGGGAACTTACTCATCGGGGAATTGGAGGATAATCATCTGACGTTGGCGCCGGAGCGGTATCTGAAAGAGGATTTTCGATTGGTGAAGCGGGATCGCGGGTCGTTCAGCACGGATACGGCGGCGGATGGGCGGCATGGGGATACGTTTGATGCGCATAAGCTGGCGTTGTGGGCGCTGCGTGGCGGAGCGGCGGGGGCGGTGATGAGTGTGGAGGGAGTGAGACTTTCGGCAGAGCGGGAGAATATATTTAGGCCGAGGAGGTTGAGGATGGCGGCGTAAGAGAATGAAGAATGAGGAAGGTAGAATGAAGAAACTTGGGGAAACATCGAACATCCAACGCCCAACATCGAACATCGAGAGTGGGAAATCCCCCTCACCCCGGCCCTCTCCCCCAAGGGGGCGAGGGGGATGGAAGCAGCGAGCGTGGTTGGGGGCTGTTGTGAAATCGGATGGGCAGATGCTTCGGCGGCGGCCGGCTGAGGACAGCCAGCCCTACCAGTGCGAGTGATGCGGAAATGTTGAAAAGTTAGAGGGATTTTAAAGGAGGAGAACTTATGAAGATTTTGCAGAGATTATTTCGGGCGAAAGCGGAGGAAAAGGCAACAGGAGCTGAGGCGAAGGAGGCGTTGTTGCGGATTGTGCAGCCTAAGGCGCGGGATCGGTGGATGTCGGCTTCGGCGCGGAGTTATACGCCGGAGATGATTCACTCGGTGCTTCGTTCAGCGTTGAGCGGGAATCTGGTGGCGCAGTGGGAGTTGTTTGATCTGATGGAGGATACTTGGCCGCGGTTGCAGAAGAATCTCAACGATCTCAAGGACGCGGTGTGTGCGGAGACCTGGGCGGTGCAGCCGTATGCGTTGACGGGCGCGAAGCCGTCGCGGGAGGCGGTGAAGCGGGCGAAGTTGTTGGAGCAAGTTTTGTGGCGGATGACGCCACGGGCGCAGGCGGATGAGAATGGGTTCAATGCGACGTTGAAGGATATCGCGGATGCGTGGGGCAAGGGGATCGCGGTGCTGGAGGTGCATTGGGAACAGCGCGCGGTGGCGGGTGCGGGCGCAGTGATCGCGCCGCGCTGCACGACGTGGGTGCATCCGCGCTACTACGGCTACGCGCAGAACGCGCCGGAGCTGATGTTGAATGTGCGCGAGCTCTCCATCGGCGGATGTGTGCCGGAGGTGTTGAAGGATGCGGGCGAAGGGTTCGCGGTGTTTCCGCCGGATAAGTTTCTCATCGCGATCGCGAAGCATAAGTCGGGGCATCCGGCGGGGAGTGCGTTGATGCGGCCTCTCGCTTGGTGGTGGTGTGCGTCGAACTTCAGCGCGGAGTGGTTGCTGAATTTCGCGCAGTTGTTCGGGTTGCCGTTGCGCTGGGCGAGTTATGATCCGAATCAGCCAGGGTTGCTGAACAAGATCTGCGACATGCTGGAGAATATGGGGAGCTCGGCGTGGGCGGCGTTTCCGGCGGGGACAAAAATCGAGCTGCATGAGCCGTCGCGGAATGGGACGGATAATCCGCAGGCGGCGCTGCTGGATCGCGCGGACAAGCAGTGCGATCTGCTCATCCTGGGGCAGACGCTGACGAGTGAGGCGGGCGATAGTGGGAGTCGTGCGCTGGGTGAGGTGCATCAGAAGGTGCGGGCGGATCGCAAGGCGGCGCTGGCGGCGTGGACGAGCGAGGTGCTGCAACAATTGAGCGCGGCGTTTTGTCGGTTGAACTTCGGCGATGACCTGGAGTGTCCGTGGCTTCAACCCGTGGTCAAAGAAGTGCGGGATGCGAAGGCGATGGCGGAGCGGGATCGGATTTTGCTCGAGGCGGGGGTTGAGCTGCCGAAGGCGTGGTTTTATGAGCGGCATGAGATACCGCTACCCAATTTAGGCGAGGAAGTTATCGGCAAGTCCGAAGAGGAATCGGCGACCTTTCATAATTCACAAAGGCCCACCGAAAAGTCTCACCAGAACGCCGAGGACACCGCTCCTGAGAAGACCAGCGGGACAGAAGCCGATGACTCCCTCGCTGAAGTTTCAACAGGAAATAAGGGTAAAGGAAAAAGAAAGGGAAACATCGAACATCCAACATCGAACTCCGAACATCCAAAGACGGAAGAGAAGGAGGCGGCATGATTGCGATTGAACTGAATAGTGATTCGACGGTGGGAGAGTTGCGGGAGCTGCTAGGTAAGGCGCGTAATCCGCAGGGGATGTTGCGCGCGGTGGCGAAGCGGGGGGAGGGCGAGTTGAAAGCGCATTTTCGGGGTCGCGATGCGAAGTCGGCGAACAAGCGCGGTGGTCAGCGGACGAACTTCTGGGCGCAGGTGGAGAAGACGGTGGTGGGCGAAGTGGATGAGGCGGGCGGGATGGTGAGCCTGGGGGTGTCGCATCCGGCGTTTGCGCAGAAGTTGTATGGCGGAGTGATCCGGGCGAAGTCGGCGAGGGCGTTGACGATTCCGGTGACGGCGGAGGCTTATGGGAAAACCACGGCGGAGTTCGAGGCGGCGACGGGGTTGCGGTTGTTTTTGATCAAACCGAATGAGACGGGGTTGTTGGCGACGCGGTTGAAGGGGGCGGAGGGAATTACGGTGCAGTATGTGCTGAAGGCAAGTGTGAACCAGGAGGCGGATCCCGAGGCGTTGCCGGATATGGAACGGTTGGGGGAAGTGGTGATGGAAGAGGCGGAGAGGTTTTTGAATGAGCAATGACCGAACGTAATACGTGATGCGTAACTGGGAAGGGCTTTGGACAAGATTAACAGGATTTACAGGATTAGAAGACGTAACGGCTGGAACGAGGACGATTTAAACAAAGGAGCTTATGAAGAACACATTTCTGATTGAGGCGCGGTTGGCGGCGGCGTTGCCGAGTTTGCCGACAAGCAGCACGAACGAACAAGGACAAGAACAGCAACAGCCTGGTGGCAACGGCGTGACGGAGTTGCCGACGGAGATCCAGTGGATGCCGGCGGGGGAGCATGTGATCGCGGCGACGCAGGGGGAGGCAGCGGTGACGCAGTTGGTGATCGTGAATGAAGACACGGCGGTGCGGATGGAGGCGTTGTTGCAGGAGTTGCGGGCGCAGGCGGAGGCGGGCGCGGAGGATGTGCCGTACTTCGATTTCAATCATGAGGATGCGGAGGCTTCGGCGCGGCCGTTGCGGTTTTTCTGGGGTGGTGAGGATTTCTTCACGGGCGGGGTGCGCGTGGAGGTGGAGTGGACGGAGCCGGGGCGCACAGCGTTGCTGGGCAAGGCGTATCGCCGGTTTTCTCCGAGCTTTTTTGTGGATGCCGCGGGCGAGGTCACGGGGGCGCCGCTGAACATGGGCGGGCTGGTGAATCGCGCGGCGTTCAAAACGATCAACCCCATTGTCGCGGGGGCAAACACAAGTGACGGCGACGCAAACCAAGAAAGGTCAAACATTATGGACCCGATGAAACTGGCGGCCGAACTGGCCGCCGCACAGAAACGAATCCAGGAACTGGAACAAATGCTCACGCTGAAGGCGAAGGACCAGGCGCGCGCGATCGTCGAGACGGCGGTACGCACGGGCAAGCTGGCACCGCAGAACACGGCGCTGCATGCGAAGTGGGTGGATGCGCTCACGAAGAATCCGGAGCTGGCGGAAACGCTGACCGGGCTGGCGGTGAATCAGGCGCTGGTATCGATCGTGCCGCATAACGGCGCGGCGGTCCATGCGAATGGCAACGCGAATGGGCCGGAGCATGAGTTCGTGGTGAAGGCGCGGCAGTTCGCGGAGCGCGTATCGGGAGACGTTGGGAGAGGGGAAGTAGGAAACATCGAACATCCAACATCGAACTCTGAACATCGAGAGAACTAAGGAGCATATGAACGCTGCATTTGAATTCTCACCCCTCACCCCTGCCCTCTCCCCATTGAGGGGAGAGGGAGGAGAGGCAGTGGGCGAGATCGATGTGGCCGGTGAAGTTGGATGGGCGGTGGTGAAAGATAGAAGTTAGAGCCTCCTCATCCCGCAGTCGCCGGACTGCTACGAGGTTAAAAGGCTCGAGGACGACGACGAGAACGAGGACGAAGATAGAAACAACGGTTAAATGAAATAAGGAGGACAGGATTATGGGTATCGAAGTTTATACGGAAAATGGATATCGGACGTTCACGGAGGAGACTCCGGGGCAATTGACGGGCAAAGAAGGTTACCTGGTGGAGCTGGTGTCCACGGGCAAGGTGCAGTTGCTGACGAGCGGGCTGGCCATCGGGGTGGTGCATCAGAAGCTGGAGGGCGCGAGTGACGTGACGATCCGGCTGCTGGGCAAGGGCGGCACGGTGAAGTGCGTGAAGGGTGGCGCGATCGCCATCGGCGCCCGCGTGAAAGGTGCGAGCGGCGGCAAGCTCACGACGACGACTACGGGAGATCGCTCCATCGGCATCATCATCTCGCCCACCACAAGTGGCGCGGACGGCGATGTGTGCGAGGTGCTGGACATCGTGGAGAAGATCTAGGCACAGGGACGGACAGGAGAATCAACAGACAGACAGTTAGTTAGACAAAGGAGAAAAAGATTATGACTTCAAGTGCAACACTTAACACGGTTTTGACGGCGATGGCAGTCAAGTTCATGCAGGACAGCAAAAATTTCGTCGGGCTGCGCCTGTTTCCGCTCTTCCTCTCAGGGGAGCAGAGCGCGGGCTACTATGTGCTCGATGAGGAGAATCTGCTGAACGTGCCGCGCAACATCCAGCGTGCGCCGCGTTCGGCTTACAGCCGCGGGATCATGAAAATCAGTTCGGACACGTTCAACTGCCGGGAGTTCGGTCATGAAGAACCGGTGGATGATCGCGAGCGCAAGAAGTATGCGCGGTCGTTCGATGCGGATGCCTCGGCGATGCGGCGCGCGATGAACGTGCTGATGGTGAATCACGAGATCCGCGTGAAGGACAAGGCGACGGGCGTCACCGTGCCGACGAGCAGCCCTTCCACGAAGTGGGATTCGGCGAATTCCGATCCGATCGCAAATATCGAGACGGCGCGCTCGAGCATTCACAAGAACACGGGCATGGAGGCGAACACGATGGTGGTGAGCCGTGATGTGTTCAATGTGTTGAAGGAACACGAGCTGGTCGCTGAGAAGATCAAGTACTCCGAGCGCGCGATCATTACGCCGGACTTGCTGGCGGCGGTGTTTGGTGTGGAGCACTTCCTCGTGGCGGGGACGATCGAGAACACGGCGCAGGAAGGCCAGGCGGTCACGCCGAATTACATCTGGGGTGATTCGGTGGTCCTCGCGCATGTGCAGGATACGCCGGACCTGATGGCGCCGAACTTCGGCCGCACGTTCGGCTGGGTAGGCGAAGTGGGCACGGAAGCGGTGTTGGTGGAGACGTATCGCCAGGATGTAATCCGCTCGGACGTGCATCGCGCACGGCAGGATGTGGATGAGAAGATCATCGGAGCGAAGGCGGGGTATCACCTGAGCAATGTGCTGACCACTTAATCGTTAAACGGGTGATTCGTGAAAAGTTAAAAAAGGGGAAACATCGAACATCCAACGCCCAACATCGAACATCGAGAGCGGGGAATCCCCCTCACCCCGGCCCTCTCCCCATTGAGGGGAGAGGGTGGTGGGAGACTCGGATGTCACTGGAGGCTGCGGAGAGTTCGAGAGGGCAGCGGCTTCGATGGCGGCGCGGTGAGGACACCGCGCCATACCGGGGAGGCTGGACAGGCGATGGCGCCTGTCCCACTACGGCAGACTGCGTCTGCCTAATCGAGGACGATTACGAAAGGGAGGATTGAGTTATGGCTATCACATTCACGGAGGAAGATCTGCTGGTGGATATTTCGCAGGAGGAGCTGGACGGCATCGCGAAGGAGTTGGTGAGCGAGGGTGATCCGGAGCCGATCGTGACGACGATCGCGGAGCAGTTGCAGAAGGTGGAGGATTACACGGCACGTTTCGATGTGCCGGAGCTGCGTTACCAGCGGCTCGTGCGGGCGCTGGTGCTCTTCGAGATCTATGCGCGGCTCGGCGAGATACCGAAGAAGCGGCAGACGAAGTACGACGAGGCGATGAAGGAGTTGAAAGACATCCGCGATGGAAAATTCCCGGACCTGATGCTGGAGGAACCGCCACCGGCGGGCACTCCGAGCGGTCATGGCAACTGGGGCAGCAAGGAGAAATTGATATGACAACGACACAAGCAAACAACGGCCAGCCGGTGCTGAGCCTCACGGCGGCAAGCACGGAAAATCCGGTCTATAACGGGAATCCCGTGCGGTTCGACCTGGGCGCGACAGCACCGCTGGAATACGGCGGCATCATGGTGACGGCACAGACGAGCAATCCACAGGGTTCGCCCACGAGCATCTCGGTGTGCTTCGGATTCTGTCACGAGGAAGTGGCGGCCGGAGTGGGTGCACAGCGGTTGCAGGCACGCGTGAAAACGATTGTGTGCAATCTGGGCGGCGCCAGCGGGTTTGGTGATACGCGGGATTACGCCTCAGGCAAGGAACCGATCGGTGGACGCTACCTCTACATCTGGTGGGAGACGGGCGGCAGCGGTGGAGCCAGTGATGCCATCGACATCAAGGCGTGGGTGCAATTCCTCAAGTGAGCAATGCGAAGAAGAAAATCATCATGAAGAATCCACAATACTACGAAGGGTCGCCGGTGTTCACGCTGACGGACCAGGAATTGCAGCAAGCGGCGGAGGGCGGGTTCGGTCTGACGAAGATCGATCTGCAGAACACGCCGTGGCGGCACGCAGCGGCGATCCAGCTCAATGCGAAAACGGTGAGCAACCAGAACGCGACGGGCTCGGTCCTGCTGATGTATGCGTTCTCACGCGAGGACATCAGTGCGGTGAGCGGCGCGACGATGCGGCTCAGCACACGGGCGACGACGTTGACGCTGGCGTTGCCGACAGGCATCGATGGCGACACGGAGCGCGAGTTCGTGTCGGCGCGAATCCCGGTCCAGGCGCGGTATCTCTACCTCTACTGGAACGCCACGACGACTAGCTCGGCAGTGTTCGACTTGGAAGTTCACGCCATTCCGGTGGCTTAAGGAAATCAGCCAATGCCATTCATCGATACATTGACGGTCTTGGCGAAGCTGAAGACACGGCTCGTAGCACTGGAAATCGAACCGGGCACACCGCTCTTCGACAAGGTGGAGTATTACAGCTCGACCGACCTGTTGAAGGCGCTCCAGGAACTGCGGGTCTTCAAGAACCGCGTGTGCCTCATCGTGCCGGGCGATGACGACTTCTTCAACGAGGTCTCGGGACGCTCGCTCACCACAGTGGTGGAGCGGCACGTGTTCCTGCTGCTGGCGGATCGCGATTACGGACGCCGGCAAGCTGCCGCGACGGGCGATGAGAACACGCCGGGGGTCATCGCGATGAAGGATCACGTGGTGGCGGATCTCACGGGGAAGAACCTGGACTCACGGATGGTCCTGGTGAAGCCGGTGAATGGCACGCCGCTGCTGATCCAGGGGCCGAAACGGGAGGAGGCCGCCGGCCGCGAGGCGTGGAATCTCGAGCTGGCGGTGGAGTGCGGACAGATGCTGACGCAGCATTAGCCGGTTGCACCGGCGGGCCAATGAGTCGAACTCCGAACAATGAGAGCGGGACTTAACCGCAGATGGGGCGAGGACGGCGACGAGAACGAGGACGAAAAAGAATCAGTTAGTTAGACAGTTAACAGAAACAAACAAACGGAAACAAAAGGAGAGTTATGAAGGAAACGGGAGATATCATTTATCGCAAACAGGCGACGGGGAAACTGCTGTTCAAGCGGAACGGCGAATCGACGGCGATCGATTTTGGCAATGTGCGGATGCACAAGCACACGGCGAACGTGGAGCGCACGAAAACGTCGGTGGCGCGGAAGGGTTATGTGGAGATCGTGGATGAACGGCCTTCGCAGATCGAGCATCGCTGGACGGTGGGGCTGGATGAGGAATTGCCGGATCTCACGCGCCTGAATTTGCTGGCGGGTGCGGGCACGACGGTGGCGCAGAGCAGCGGCACGGCGGCGACGGAGTCCTTCACGAACGTGAAAAAGGGGCAAGTCATCATCCTGGCGAAGCAGGATGTTTCCAACGTGGAGGTGGAGGTGGCCACGGTCGCGAAGGTGGCAGGCACGGATTACACGGTGGATGCGAAATCGGGCATCATCACGATCCTGCGCAACGGCACCATCGCGGATGCCGCCTCGGTGGACGTGACGTACGATCACGCGGCGCTGGACACCCTCGAACACAAGAGCAACGCGGAGCTGACGGTGAAGGGCACGGCCTACTTCGACGAGTACGACCAGCATTCGGAAATGCCCCGCGCGCGTTACACGTTCCCCGCGCAGGTCGTGGTGAGCAATCGCGGCGACAACGACGGCAAGAAGCTGAGCGAGTTCGAGGTGGAACTGCTGGCGACGGGCCAGATCGTGCGGCGCGGACGGGTGGACTAGCAAATGACGAATGACGAAACACGAATGACGAAGGAATGAAGAAATGTCCAAGGATGATGAGTGATTCGTAATGCATAACTGGAAACCTGGCGGGTGTGAGGAGCACCCGCTGGGTTTTCGGGAGCGTAGAGAGTGATTCGCTAAATGGTGAAACAGGTAAACGATGTAACGATTCAACGGGTTTAACGATTTAACGGAATCGAGGACGAGGACGATTAACAAATTGAAAAATATGGAAGCGACGAAACTGGAAACATTGATGGGTGGCAAGACGGTGACGGTCACTTTGCGTGATGGGGCGAAGGAAGAAGTCACGGTGCAGCAACTGGCGGTGGCACAGATGCCGCGCATGCTGGCGGTGATTGAGGACGAGGCGGCGATGGTGGAACTGTTCTGCGGCAAGCCGAAGGGCTGGGCGGCGACGCTCATGCCGGACGCGCATGAGGAGATCGTGACGGAAGGGGAACGGTTGAACGCGGATTTTTTCGGGCGTTGGGTGCAACGCCAGCTTCAACGGCGCGAGCGGCTGGTACCCGGCATCACCCAGGCGATGCAGAGCACCGTGCTCTCGAGTTTGCGGACTGGGTCGCCGAGCTCGCCATCGAATCCGGCCTCAGTCTGACGGAGGCACGGGCGCATTCCCTGGCCCAGCTCAAGCTGCTGGCCGCGGCCGCCGAACGGGTGAAGGCGGCGCATAAGCTGACCGATTCGAACGTGGTGTATGCAGCGGTGGCGGCCTGCTGGGCGCAGGGAGGAGCGGAGATACTGGTGGAGTTGCAGGAGAAGTTGCGGGCGCAGTGCGAAGGAAAATAGACGGCTCGCAGATTGGTGAAGGCAAGCGAGTGACCCGCCTGCGGGCGGGTCCGGAAAAGGAGGAGTTATGAACGAGTTTCAACTGGGATTGAAGTTGCAGGTAACCGGTGCGGAGGCCGCACAGACGGCGTTGGGGAACGTCACGAAGCAGTTGGGTGAGCAACTGAACGGCATCAAGGAATTCACGACGAAGCTGGGCGAGGGCAATCAGAGCGTGCGCGGTTACATCGATTCCGCACGGGAACTGATCGACCAGAACCCGATCCAGGAGTCGCTCGGAAAACTCTCCGGACTCGCGCAGGCGATGGGCCTGGAAAAGGTCTCGGGCGGCATCGAGGCGACGGCGGATTCGCTGAAGTCGTGGACGGGCGAGATCACGGGATTTCTGGATCAAACGGAATCTGCTTCTGAACTCATCAAGAATGTGCTGGAGGGCGATGTCTCCACGGCGATCGATACGGTGAAGCAGGGCATCGCCGATTTGAGCACGACGGAGGGGATCGCGAAGGCGCTGGGCTTGGAGAGCGTGCTGACGAGCGCGCAGCAAGCGTCGGATTCGGTGAACGGATTGATGGGCAAGTTCCAGGAGTTCGGCACCGGGGCGAATTCGGCGGGTGAGATCGTGAAACGGGTTTTGCTGACGGATACAGCGGGAGCCATCAGCACGGTGAGGGCAGGACTCGACACGATGGGGACGTTCTCAGATCTGGCCACGCGGATGGGATTGCATGGTGTAGCGGGTGAGATCGATGGCATCCACAAATCCGTGGGCGAGTGGACGGGCAAGATCGAACAGTTCAACACGAAGAGCACGGATGCGGCGGCGAAGTTGAACACGGCTTTCGGCAGCACGTTACCGCCGGGGGTGAGCAAGGCGGCGGGAGCCATCATGGAACTTACCGGCACCAAGGACACATTGATGCCTTACTTGAGCGGGATGCAGGAGCATTTCCAGACGCTCACGGGCACGTCATTCCCGGATGCGTTCAAGGGGATGCAGGATTTGTCGAAGGAGTTCGGTAACGGCGGCAAATCCCTGAAAGACCTGGCTGAGTCGTTCAAGGCTCCTGGGGGTGCAGCGAAACTATTCGCGGGAGCGACGGGCATTGTCGGGGCGGCCATCGCGGGGTGGCAGATCGGCAAGGCGATCGGCGAGATGGATGTCTTTGGCGTGAAGATCAATGACGTGGTGCAGCATAGCATGCTGAAGGCGATGGAGATCTGGGAGAAGCTGTAACGCCAGCAACTATACCCGTGGCTCAGGTCGAGGAGCAAAAGAAGGAGTTCATGCTGGCCGTGGAACAAAACTATCAGGACAAAAATTTCGCGATCCAAAAGGACGCCAAAGAGAAGGAGCTGAACCTGGTGCAGGAGCATCAGAAGAAGCTCGACCAGCTCAGCAAAGACAAGGACGCGACGGCCAAGGTGGAGAAGGACAAGGCCGTCGAGGAAGCCATCGCGGCTCAGAAGAAAATCGATACGGCAGAGAAAAACATCGAACTGCTGAACAAGGAGCGCGAACTGCTCGACGGGCAGCGGTGATCCGGGTGAGAAGGCGAACGAGGTGCTCTCGCTGGGCGAGCAGATCCAGCAGACCTTTGAGGACATCGCCGGTTCCAGCATCCAATCCCTGCAAGGTTCGATCGAGGGACTCATCAAGGGCACGACCACCTGGCGGGATGCGCTCAGTCAGATCGGCAAGGCGATCGGCGAGATGGATGTCTTTGGCGTGAAGATCAATGACGTGGTGCAGCATAGCATGCTGAAGGCGATGGAGATCTGGGAGAAG
>JAJNBN010000192.1 GCA_021156225.1 Verrucomicrobiota bacterium
AATCCCGCATCAACACCAACATCGATGGCAAACCCCTGAAAGTCGGCGGCCAAACCATCCCCTACGGCATCGGCACCCACGCGCCCTCGGTGATTGAATTCGATCTCACGGACAAAGGCTTCACCCGTTTTAAATCCAGGGCCGGCCTCGATAACGGCGGCACCGATCAAGGCTGCGGTTCCACCGTCGAATTCATGGTCTTCGGCGAGAAACCCTCCCCCGGTTATCTGAACACCGCGCAAGACACCGGCGGCAAACCTCGCGGCACCGGTCCCGAAGCCGCCGCCTCGGACGCGGCGAAGCTCATCACCCCCGGTGGCCTCGAACCCACGCTCTTCGCTTCCGAGCCCATGTTCGTTAATCCCACCGACATGGATATCGATGCCCAAGGCCGCATCTGGATCACCGAAGGCGCGAACTACCGCAAGTGGGCCAACCCGCCCTCACGCCCCGAAGGCGACCGCATCATCATCCTCACGGATAGCAACCTCGACGGCAAAGCCGATCAAGCCACCACCTTCTATCAAGACCCGACCATCAATTCCGCGCTTGGCATCTGCGTGCTCGGCAACAAAGTCATCGTCTCCTGCGCCCCGCACGTCTTCGTGCTCACGGACAGCAACAACGATGGCAAGGCCGACAAGCGCGAACTCCTCTTCACCGGCATCTCCGGCCAGCAGCATGACCACGCCATGCACGCCTTCGTCTTCGGCCCCGATGGCAAGCTCTACTTCAATTTCGGCAACGCCGGAAAACAACTCCGTCGCCCCACCGGCAAGCTCAAGGAACTCACCCTCAACGGCCCCATCTCCGACGCCGACCTCAAGCAGTTCACCGAGCCCGTCAAAGATCTCGCCGGCAATGAAGTCAGCGACCGCGGCCGCCCCTATCGTGAAGGCATGGTCTTCCGTTGCGATCTCGATGGCAGCAACGTGGAAACCCTTGGCTGGAATTTCCGCAACAACTACGAAGTCGCCGTCGATTCCTTCGGGTCCCTCTGGCAATCGGACAACGACGATGACGGCAACAAAGGCGTCCGCATCAACTACGTCATGGAATACGGCAACTACGGTTACAACGACGAGTTGACCGGCGCCGGCTGGCGCACCAAACGCACGAACATCGAGAAGGACGTGCCCTCCATGCACTGGCATCTGAATGATCCCGGCGTCGTGCCGAACCTCCTCATCACCGGCTCCGGCTCCCCCACCGGCATCACCATCTACGAAGGCACGTTGTTGCCGAAAGAATTCCAAGGCCAAGTCATCCATTGCGATGCCGGTCCGCGCACCGTCCGCGCTTACCCCGTGCAGAACGACGGTGCCGGTTACAAGGCCACCATGGTCGATGTCCTC
This sequence comes from Verrucomicrobiota bacterium, assembly GCA_021156225.1. Taxonomy (GTDB): domain Bacteria; phylum Verrucomicrobiota; class Verrucomicrobiia; order Limisphaerales; family JAEYXS01; genus JAEYXS01. The sequence goes on from JAJNBN010000192.1 coordinate 1,356, forward strand.
ACCAGCGGCGATTCCTGGTATCGCCCCGCCGATGTCTGCACTGCGCCCGATGGCTCCCTCTACATCGCCGATTGGAACGACGCCGGCGTGGGCGGTCACAACATGGCCGACCGCGAACTCGCCACCATGCGCGGCCGCATCTACCGCGTCGCCCCTCCCGGCCACAAACCGAACGTGCCCAAGCTGAATCTCGACACGCCCGCTGGTGCCGTCGCCGCCCTGCAATCACCGAACAACGCCACGCGCTATCTCGCCTGGGAAAAGCTCCGCCAGTTGGGCGCGCAGGCTGAACCCGAACTCGTGAAAGTCTGGCGCGGCAATGATCCTCGTCAACGCGCCCGCGCCCTGAACGTCCTCGCCCGCCTCCCCGGCAAGGAACGCACCTACGTCGTTGAAGCCCTCCGAGACAACGACGCCAACATCCGCATCACCGGCCTGCGCATCACCCGTCAACTCGACTGGCCTCGCATCAACGAAGCGAACGCCAACGACAAGAAGCAGCTCAAAGGTGCTGCCGCCAAAACCGCCGTGAACACCCTCTTCAACGCCCTAGGTGGCAAGAAGCAGACCGTGGGCGATGTCGCCTCCAATCTCAGCAGCGAACTCACCTACGATCTCATCACCGCCATCAACACGCTAGTGAACGACACCAACCCCCAAGTCCGTCGCGAATGCGCCATCGCCCTCCGCGGCAGCCAGTCACCCGAAGCCGCCGCCCTCTGGGTAAAGCTCGCGCAACAACACGACGGCAAAGACCGTTGGTATCTCGAAGCCCTCGGCATCAGCGCGGATAAACAGTGGGACGCCTTCCTCGGCGCCTGGCTCACCGCCGTAGGTGATAATTGGAACACCCCCACCGGTCGCGACCTCATCTGGCGCTCTCGCGCCACTCAAACCCCCGCCCTGCTGGCGAAACTCATCATCGCCCGCCAAAGCGAGAAAGACGAATGGCCCCGCTACTTCCGCGCCATGGATTATTTCGAAGGTGCCGAAAAAGAAAAAGCCCTCGTCCAAGTCCTCACCACCATCAAGTAAAAGACCAGGTTCAACCACAGATGGACACCGATGCACACAAATGGGGATTTGAGACAGACGCGTCCGCTGTGACCCCTCCCTCTCCTCTTGGAGGCCGAACTTCGGCTGGGGAGAGGGCTGGGGTGAGGGGTGAGCGAGCCAAGATCTCAAGAATCAAACCAATCGTATTCCTCCTTCTCTGCGCGCTCTCTCTGGTTCTCACCGCCTGCCAGAGCACCTCGGCCGCCAAAGCGTCCCCTGTCATCTCTATCTCCTACGAATCGACCTATACATACACCGTCTCCAAGAAAAGCGGCCAGCGCATCACTCCCGGTTATGACATCTTCACAGACGGCAGATGCTCCTTGCGCTCTGCAGATGGCGATGAAATCACTCTTAAGCTTTCACCTGAAGAAGTGACGGGGCTGGTTTCCTTCAGCAAGGAGCAAGGCTTTTTCTCGATCTCCAACGAATCGCTCGTGAAGACCCTCTCTTCTAAAACCTTTGAGTATGTGACAAACTTCAACCCAAACCCGCTCACTGTCGTTGAAGTTAAAGTCATATCTGTGGACGGTCCAGCCATGGAAATGCACGGCGAGCAAGTGACCGTCTCCATTCAAGACGGCACGCTTAAAAATTCCATCTCCCGCTACAATCTCCACAAAGAGATCAAGCATTACACAAACCTCACTCAATTTCAAATCATCGGACGTTGCTTGGGTAAAATTAACAATTCCGTTGAGCAGACTTGGGAAAAACAGCGCGTCCGCTAACCCTGCATCGGAGCAAATATTTTTGACATGAAATCGATCGCATCACTCATCTGCAGTTTGGCATTTGGCACTGGAGTTCTCACCGCCGCCGATGCCAATCAATCAGCCATCATCAGCGAAGCCCTCAGCCGCCTCTCCGTGGACAAGGTAAACGCCCAACCCGAACTCAAAGCCGCCCTCACCCGCGTGCTGGACAGCTCCAAGGGCACCGCCGAATTCGTCGAACTCGTCCAGCGCTTCAAGCTCACCGAACGAAATCCCGACCTGCTCGAACTCGCCATCCAAAAGCCCAACGACCAGGTCGGCGTGGAAGCCCTGCGTGCCTTGTTCGCGAACAACGGCCTCGCCCTCGTCCAAGCCGAACTAGCCAAGACCAACACCGTGCGCATCACCAGTCTCGTCGATGCCACCGGCAACGTCGGTGGCAAGAACGCCGAAACGCTCCTACTGCCTTTGATCACCGACCTGAAGCGCGACATCACCATCCGCCGTCAGGCCGTGAAAGGTGCCGCAAAAATTCAATCCGGCGCGCAGGCCGTGCTGAAACTCGCCAAGGAAGACAAACTCCCCGCCGATCTGCGCCTCGTCGCCACCTCGGAACTCAACGCCTCGCGTTTCCCGAACGTGCAGAAGGAAGCCGCCGAAGTTCTGCCCCTCCCTCTCTCCGGCAGCGCCCAACCGCTTCCGCCCGTGAGCCAGATGCTCACGATGAAGGGCGATGTGAAACGCGGTGAAGGCGTCTTCTTCCGCGCGCAATCCACCTGCGCCAATTGCCACATCGTGAATGGCCAGGGCAAAGACTTCGGCCCAGCCCTCTCCGAGATCGGCACCAAGCTCGGCAAGGACGCGCTCTACGAATCCATCCTGGAACCCAGCGCCGGCATCTCCTTCGGCTACGAATCTTGGGAGATCAAACTCAAGAACAACGATGAGATCTACGGCCTCATCGTCAGCGAAACCGGTGATGCTATCAGCATCAAAGACGCGAGTGGCCTCATCCGCAAAGTGGCCAAGAGCGACCTCAAGAGCCGCCAAACATTGAAACTCTCCGTCATGCCCGCCGGCCTCCAGATGACCATGAGCACGCAAGAACTGGTGGACCTGGTGGAATATCTATCCTCGTTGAAGAAGAAGTGATTGCTGCAAGGTAGGGCTGGCTGTCCTCAGCCGGCCGCTGCCGAAGCACCTGCACATCCAAATCTCAGCAGCACCCGCTCACGCCCAGCGTCGTTGCATAATCTAGAAATGAAAAACCCCGGATGATTCACTCATCCGGGGCTTAGTAATTAAATCACTGGCGCGTTTTACTTCTTCTTGAAGAACTTCTTCAAGTTCGCCAACCCCTTCACCGCGATGTCATTGCGGTTCGGCTCGATCTTGCGCCAGATGGCCGCCGCACGGGCGATGACCTTCACATCCGTCGTGAAAGACTCGATCACCACGTCGCCTTGATAATTGATCTTCTTCAGCGCCGCCACGATCGGCTTCCAGTCGATATGATCGCCACCCGGCGTGCCACGGTCGCTGCCGCACGCATGGAAGTGACCAAGGGTTTTTCCCGCCTTGATGATCGCCGCCGCCTGGTTCTTCTCCTCGATGTTCATGTGGAACGTATCGAGATGCAGCGTGACCGCCTTGCTGCCGATGGCCTTGATCAGCTTCAAGCCCTTGTCGCACGTATTGAGGAAGTCCGTTTCAAAACGGTTCAGCGGCTCGATGCACAGCGTGATGCCCTTGGATTCGGCATACTTGGCGATGGGCTTCAGGTTCTTCACCACCAGGTCAAATTCCACCTTCTGTTGGGCGGGCTCCACGGCATCGGCCTTGCCGACGACGGAGTAGATGGGCCCAATGATGCGCGGGCAGCCCATGGCCGCCGCTTGGTCGATCAGCGTCATCACATAATCCGTCGCCACTTTCTGCTCTTCGGCAGTGCCACGGAAATCACGTCCTGGACCCATGCACGCGCAGATGGAACCGATGGCGATTCCCGCCTTCGCGGCTTCCGCCTTCAGCTTGGCCGGATCGATATGGGAAGGATCTTCCACCGGGATCTCCACGGTCTCGAAGCCCCATTTCTTGAATTGCTTGAAGAGCTTGGTGCTCTCCGTGACGAACGGTGAAACGTACAGGAATGAATTGATGCCAAATCTCATAATATTCTGCGCTTTCGGATTTCCCGACAGGCTAATGATTGAGGCAGCGGAGTCAAAAGGATTTGGGAGTGAAATCAGAGTTTTCTGTTTGAAATTGCGGCTTGAACATGACGATCCACAGCTTAGCATATCGCCGCTATGACCAAGGTTTCCCTCCACAAAGCCAAGCTCTGGCTGGTCTTGCTGACGATGTTGTTCAGCATGGGGAAACTCCGCGCCAACACCTTCTATGAACTGGAAAGCACCTACCAGGGCGATGGCTGGTTTCAGTATAAGTTGCGCCTGCCGGTAGATCCTTTTTGGGCTGAGGCTTACATCACTTCGCTAACCTTTTGGTTCTCCCTAGCAGCCGAACAAGTAGTGACACCTGCTTCATGGTCCGGCTCAACCGGTGGATACCTCGATCCGAATGATCCTCAGATCAGGCCGGTGGAGTATGTTTTCCGTTTCCGCAGCTCCTATCGTCATTTCAAGCTCGCTTCCCGCGGTTTTTCCACACACCTCTACCTCAGGCCTCAAGTATGGCACTTTTACAAAACGCCGGAGGGCCCGACAGTTTACGCCCAGGATTTCTTTGGCATCATCGACCACGAATGCCTGATCCCCTGCCTTCCGTGGGAGGCAGATGGCTCCGCACCTCGCCACACAATGCGTTTAAGCCTGGTCCCTGATGTAAAGATCCTGCAATTGATCAGGGATTCAAGCGGTGTTTCGGGCCTGAAATATTATCTTCCTTATGATGCCTCTTTCCTAGTGGAAGGCAGCCAGAACCTTACAAACTGGCACGCCTTGGCGAGCGGTTCTGCTGTAGCAGGAACCAACCAGTTCAATTCTGTCAATTTGACCAGTGGCGGACCGTTCTATCGGATCCAGGTCGTCGGCGTCAATGGACACACTCTTTCCTCGGCGTCACCGGTCAATGCTGGGGGACTGAAAAGCAAACCAGTGAACGGCGTAAAAATACTAACCACCCCTGCCGGAAGGGTTCTCACTTTCTCCTCCATAAAATCACAGAGTTATCAGATCGACTTCATCAATGCTCAAAGGGCAGTTCTCAAGTCATTCACCTATCAGGCACAATCAGAGGAGTCTACGTTCCCTGTCCCTCAGGAATTGCAGACGGGGCCTCTCTTTGTAGCGGTCCGCGCCTTATCCTCCGACTCTCAGTAAGTTTCCTTCACAGCTAGCGGTACAGGTTGATTCCAGATATGCCCATGTGCGTCTCCTCCGTTGAACCTTTCTGATTACCCGTCATGATGGGCGGACTTTCACTTTATGAACGTCCGTCATCTCTTTGCCTCTTTGTTGTTCTTGGGCGGAACGCTCGCTGCGTTCGGCCAGGGCAAACAACTCACCGGTGTCTATGCACCGACCGCTTCCGAGCCCCTGCCACCCGCTGAAGCGCAGAAGAAATTCACTGTCCCGGAAGGCTTCGAGGTCCGCCTCTTCGCTTCCGAACCCATGGTGGTGAATCCCGTGGCGATGACGTGGG
>JAJNBN010000193.1 GCA_021156225.1 Verrucomicrobiota bacterium
TCACCTGCTGGCACAGTCACTTTGAGGGGCACGCCCATCAACCTGCCCTCTGCTGAACAATATCTATCGGCAGGTATAGAATTTCAGGGAGAATGGCCCGCAATTTTCGAGTTGTGCCGTTACCTCGCCCATCACCATCGGGATCAGGTTCTCGCTACCACATCTGAAAGACGCGTCAGTGTTCCACCGGAACTGAAGGAAATTCTTGTGCTGGAAGACTGGCACCATCCTGACGTCTGCCCTGGAGAGCTTCCCAGTGAAACAGAAACCTTTCGCGAATTGGCCGAAGTGCTCGCCAGGGGTGATCTTTCTCATTACCGCTCTGCCGAGCCCTGCAACACCCACTGGAGACATTGGCCTGAGGGCGGCACACTATGACGACTCACATACCCAAAACGAAGCTGAATAAAGCACCACCGCGAACCGCCACCCTGCTGAGCCGTTGGGCGGAATCTGATTAAGCCCAACCACATTTAGCCTGATATCTTTTAAGCCACATGAGCTACCACGTAAACAGACGCTGGGGTGACAGCGACGACAATCCCACAATCGAAAAGATGCGGGAAGCTTTGGCCGAGCTTGACGTAGAAGACATCGAGCACCCTGACGTGGCACTCATTCACGAGAGCGGTTGGTGTCTAGGAGCGTTTCCGAGCGGGTTACTGATTTGGGAGCACCTTGAAGGTAACGAACCAAGGCATATGCGCGACATATCCCGCGAGCGTGTGCTTGACCTGTGGCAGATGTTAGCGAAAGGAGAGTTTGCAGCCATTGAAACAGAACCTTGGAAGTCTGGATATGGGTGACACCATGTGGCCTGACAAAGTGCCGCCGCAACATGAGATAGTGCGAATAGTTTCGCTCCACCGTTCACACCTCTTGCTCCCCGCGACTCAACTTTATACGTTCGACCTGACGCGATGGCAATACACCTTACAAGCACTGATTGCCGATGAAGCAGTAATCTCGGCGGCGGCTCCGATTGGTGCCGTTCTCGTTCGGTTACCTCAGGGAAAAGCGATGATCCCACTTTGCGATGCAATGCGCGAGGCCTATGACATACCATTTCTTCCACTGACTGATGAAGGTATGGCCGAGGTTCCAGACAGCATCACGGCAATTGCAAATGCCATCGCGAGATCAGGCAGAGTGGTCTATGTTGAGGCGGAGTTCTTCGGTGGAGATGGCATCCAAGCTTGCGTGACATGGGGCTCAACCCTCCATCCTTCACGACCTCTCGTAGATGCCAGCGCTATCAATACAGCACTCCGATTTCTTGGCGTGGAAGTTGGAGACGACCACCACGACGAGTTCGATGCACTAGGCGAGCATAGAGACACGGAAGATTGGTTGGGGATAGGCGATGATTCAGTCTAAGATGCAGCCTCGAAAAACTAGCTATGCCCAAAGAGAGAAAAACAGACCAATACCGACGGCAACTCTGCGATTGCCTGCGCCCTTACCTGCCGGGTGAGTGGGAACTTGAGGGCGCGCCGGATTGGCGTTTTCTGCAGAGACATGATTGGGGCTACGTCGGCGTCGGACCTTCCATGTCGTTCAAGCATCTCCCGTCCACATCCGTCTTTCTCACCTTTGGAGTGAAGCATCATATCTTGGAACCTACACTTCGACACTTGGATGAGGCGGCAGGTCATAAGCCCTTGGAGACTTATCAGGTGAGTCAAACGACGGAGAACTATGCTTTGTCCTCGGGGTGGCGTTCCGTCTTAGTGGATGACTACAATCAACCACCATATGTAGACCTGTTCCAACCGCTCATAGGTGGCGAAGGGGGCCGTCATTTGCTGGGCCTTTTTGATCGTTTCAGTTCCCTGCACGAAATCCGTGAGTCGCTTGAGAAGAGAGATGGAGCGCTTATGATAACCGGCGCACCGAACACAATCATTGCCATCGATCTGGCCTTGGACGACCTCGCGCACCTCAAAAACTACCGCGATACCTGCACCCCTAGGCACTTTGCCCACATGATTGACCGATCATTGGCCGTCTTGGATGTAGCGCTGTGATGGTATAACCCGCTTGAGAGACTCCACAGTTCTTGAATGCTGCGTCAGGCTTCGTCACTGCGCATCCCTTCAGCATACTATTTCGTCCTTCCTAATTGGCCCGCCGGTGCAACCGGCCGGCTCAGATCGCCAGTAACAGCTTCTTGATCTCATTCACCTTCGCCAGTGCCGCCTTCTTCACCAGGCGCGGGAACTTCCCGCCCAGCATGATGAAATCATTGTTCCGGGTGATCATCAGTTTGCCGTCCTTCGCCTCGATGGCCGACACCTTCCGCTCCATCGCCAGCAACTTCAATTCCGTCACCCGCAGCAACAAATCCATCGCGTCTGGCAACGGCCCAAAGCGATCTCGCAATTCCTTCCGCACCGCTTCTAGGTCCGCCTTTTCCGTCACCTCCGCGATTTTCCGATACATGTCCACGCGCTGCTGCGATTCCGGGATGTAGCTCAGCGGAATACAAGCCTGCGTCAACCCCGGCCGCACAATCTCCACCACCTTCCCTTTCGGACGCTTCTCGCTCTCTTCTTCCTCCAGCACCTCCTCATCCTCCCCACTCGTCACCGCTTCCGCCTTCGGATTCGTATCCAAAAAGTCCAACCGCACCGGCACCTCCACACGCGGCTTCACCTTCTCACCCTTGAGCGCCGACACACTTTGCTTCAGCAACTGGCAATACAGCTCAAACCCCACCGCCGTGATATGCCCGCTCTGCTGCGAGCCCAGCAGATTGCCCGCCCCGCGGATTTCCAAGTCCCGCATCGCGATCTTAAACCCGCTGCCCAGCTTCGAGTATTGCTTGATCGCGCTCATCCGCTTGCGCGCATCCGTCAGCAACGACGCATGCCGCGGGATCATCAGATACGCATACGCCTGATGCTTGTAACGCCCCACGCGCCCGCGCAATTGATACAGCTCGCTCAAGCCAAACCGGTCTGCGCGATCGATGATAATGGTGTTCGCGTTGGGGATGTCCAATCCGCTCTCGATGATTGTCGTGGAGAGCAGCACATCCGCCTCGCCGTTCACGAACTTCGTCATCACCTCTTCCAGATCATCCGCATCCATCTGCCCGTGGCCCACCACGATGCGCGCATCCGGCACCAGCGCGCGCAACTTCGTCGCCATCATATCGATGGTGCTCACGCGATTGTGCAGGAAAAACACCTGCCCATCCCGTTGCATCTCGCGCAAGATCGCGTCACGTATCAACCGCTCATCATACTGCGTCACCACCGTCTCCACCGGCAGCCGATCATGCGGCGGCGTCTCGATGGTGCTCATGTCACGCGCCCCCGTGAGCGCCAGATGTAACGTGCGTGGGATCGGCGTCGCACTCAGCGTCAGCACATCCACCAGCTTGCGCATGAGCTTGAACTTCTCCTTGTGCATCACGCCGAACCGCTGCTCCTCATCCACCACCACCAGCCCCAAATCTTTGAAAACAATATCGTTCTGCACCACCCGATGCGTCCCCACCACGATGTCCACCGCGCCTGTCGCGAGATCCTCGATCACCTTCGCCTGCTCCCGTTTCGTGCGGAAGCGTGAGAGCAACTCCACCTTCACCGGATAATCCGCCATGCGCTCGCGGAACGTGCGATAATGCTGCTGCGCAAGGACTGTCGTCGGCACCATGATCGCCACCTGCTTGCCCGCCATCACCGCCTTGAACGCCGCGCGGATCGCCACCTCTGTCTTGCCGAAACCCACGTCGCCGCAGATCAAGCGGTCCATCGGCTTCGGCGCTTCCATGTCCTTCTTCGCCGCATCGATCGCCTTCACCTGGTCCACCGTCTCTTCGTAAAGGAACGAACCCTCAAACTCCCGCTGCCACGGCGTATCCGCACCGAAGGGATACCCATCTAACGAGGCCCGCGCCGCTTGGATCGACAGCAACTCGCTCGCCAGATCGCGCACCGCATGCTCTGCGTGCTCTTTCGCCTTCGCCCAACGATTCCCGCCCAGCGTGTTCAATTGCGGCCGCGCCTTGCCCGCGCCTACATACTTGCCCACCAGATGCGCCTCCGTCACCGGCACGTAAAGCTTCGGTGGTGCCGAATCCGTCGCGCCCGCTGCATACTCGATCACCAGACACTCCTGCATCACCTCCGGCGCTTTATCCTCGCCTGGCTTCCGGCGCCCAGTGCTCAACGCCAGCACTTGGAGACCAAGATACTTCCCGATGCCGTGCTGCAGATGCACCACGTAGTCGCCATACTCCAGCTCCGTGAAATTGATCTCCATCGCCGAGCGCGCCACCGTCGCGTGCTGCGTCTTCATGCGCCGCGGCCGCTGCACCTTGTAGCGCCCGAAGATCTCCGCATCCGTCACCACCACCAGCTTCGCCTCATCACTGAGAAACCCGCGCGACAACGCTCCGAGATCAATCGTCACGCCCTTCAGATCCCCCAGCCCATACTCCGTCCATATCTCTTTGAAGCGCTGGCTCTCGCCATCGTTATTGCACACCACATGCACGCCATAACTCTGCCGCTGCCAGCGATGCAATTGCTGGAAGAACTCCCGCCGCTGCGCCTCCGCCACCTGCGTTTCCGGTGGTCGATCACCGAGTGGCCGATATGTCTCCAAACTCTCCAGCTCCAAGGTCACGTGCACCGCTTCCCCGCTGAACGAAAGAGGCAGCTCCCCAAAACAAACAATACTATTGGCCGCTCGCTGCAAGCGAGTCTCCCACTCCGCCATGTTCAGGAAGAACGGATTATCCGCGCCCAACTCCTTCACATAACTCTCGCCGTACTGCTGCAACTCCGCCGGATTCGCCAGCAACACGATCGTATCCGCGGGTAATTGATCGAAGAACGTCGCGATGCACTCAGACACCTTCGCGCCATCGCGCACCAGCCGCTTCATGATACCCAGCTCGCCACCCGGCGGCAGCACGATCTCAGCAATCTCCTCGCGTGAGATCTGTGTGGTGGGATCGAAGTAGCGCAACGACTCCAGGTCATTGCCGAAAAATTCCAGTCGCACCGGCCACGGACACGTCAGCGGATACACATCCACAATGCCCCCGCGCAACGCGATCTCCCCGCGCTGCGTCACCTGCGCCTCCGGCTCGTAGCCCTGCTCCTCCAGCCACTCGATCAAATCCAGCGGATCGATCGAATCCCCGCGCTTGAAGGCCCGCGTGCACTGCTCCAGTTGCGACGCCGCCAAAGTCTTCTGCAGCAACGCCGTGATATTCGTCATCACCACCGGCGCTTCCGTGCCCGCCCGATGCCGCCGCAACGCCACCAACGTCTCCAACCGGTCACTGATCACATCCGCATGCGGCAACTTCTCCTCATTCGGCAAAATCTCCCAAGCCGGATAAAACAACGTGCGGCCAATGGCTACCCCCTCCTTCCCTTTCTTGCCCGCAACCCAATTCTCGTAATCCTGCTGAAACTGCTCCTGCACCTTCAGCGACTCCGTCACCACCACCAGTGTGCGATTCGGAAACTCCCGATGGATCATCGCCGCCACAAACGGCATCGCGGCCTCCGCCACGCCGGCAAGCGACAATGCGCCGCCCGACCCCACATGCTCACGCAGGCCCTGCGCGGCGGGAGTCTGAGCAACGGCGCCAATCGGATCGGCCACCGCACGGAACGACGCATCACGGTCAGCCAAGTAACCTGAAAAGTGCGTGCAGAAGCCGCCTACGTCAAGCTGGCTGCCATGGATTTAGCCTCCCTCCATTTCTTCTTAACAAACCTGCCCACTTGCTGTTACTCTGCCGCTTGTAGAACCAATGAACCTCACTCGCTCAAATCGCCGGGCATATCGCCAGCGAGGTGACGCTATTGTCGGTATCCTTGTCGTCCTGCTTCTGCTTGTTGCCTTTGCAGTCCTTTCTCGCAGCAAACCGATACAAAATCTCTTCAGCAGCAACTACGCTCATTTCAACGCCGTCGCTCCCGGCTGGAGCGAAGCGCAGATTGTTGGTCTTCTCGGCAAACCCACACGTGAGCATGATGCCTCAACTCCATCTACTCATTGGATAGAACGCGGCTATCTGGAGCCCAAGCGCGGACCCACCGGCAAAGTGCTGATTTATCTGAAGGGCGATCTAGTCTGCTATTGCTTTCTCGATAAAAAAGGCCTCGTGGAAGAAACCTTCATCGGTGGCAGTTGATCAAAAGCAACCAAATCCTTCTCCCCTCGGAGGAGAGAAGGATTGAAGTTGCAGGATCCCTTTACCCGCCTTTCGGCGAATCCCTTACGCCTTCCCGCCAAACGAGCAGTGATCATCCAGGTCCAAGGCATCTGCCCAAGTGCGCACATCCTCACGTGTCTTCGTGTACTTGCCTACGTATTCGGCAAAGAACCCAAACGTCTCTGCATCACTGTCCGGCCCGCGATGCTCCTGATGATCGCTCCACAGCGCGATCTCGTAAGCCAGGCGCTTGTGCTTCGCATTTGCCTCGATCCACGCGAGGATTTCGCCATCACCCTTACCCGCTTCCAGCTCGGCTTTCAGGGCAATCGGATCGATGCCCGTAAAGTTCACGAAATGCTGGTCCAGCGGGCAGTTGTAATGATACTCGCCGTTCTTCCCCGCGATGGTGGCGCGCCCCTTGTCCAGCATACGTGGCAGGATGGCGTAGTTTCCCAGGCGGCAGCGCATGCTGCGTGGGGGACGTTGGGTGAGGTCTGGGGCATTCACTGTATTGCTCATGGTCGTTTCAGGTTTTATTTTCGTTGTTTAATTGTTACTTTGTAAGTAACAAAATTCTCTAAAAAAATCTAACTGCGCCGGGCGCGCCAGGCGGCACGTCCCGCCCTTCCCCGTCGCCGTATTCACCAGCCCCGCCTTGGATAGCTTCGCCATCACCCGCCGCACAAAACTCGGGCTCGTATTCACACTCCCCGCCAGATCCGTCGACGTAAGATCACCACCGCACTGGTAACCCAGTCCAGCGAGCAGATGCACCGCGATCGAGAACTGCGTGTTCAGCGCCATTACTGTTACTTTAATAGTAACAGAATAAAATGCAAATGAAAATCTCCACTAGCCATCGCAAGCATCTTAATGCCAGTTCCTCACTCCAACCACACCGTAGTCCCCGTCCACAACTCCTCCAACCCCTTCACACTCCACACCTCTCTCCCCACGGACGGATCACCGATGATCGGCAGCCCATCACTCGTGAAACCGAAGATCACCACCGCATGACTGAACCCTACCGTCCAGCCCCACTGCTCCTCATAACGCGGCTCCCGATCCGCTACCGATTGTCGCAAATGCAGGAACAACAATGCGGGCAGATGCGCTCCCGCCTTCAGATCCCCCACCGTCAGCTTGCCCACCTTCACCTGCTTCCCATTGCTGCGCGCCTTGATGTCCAGCCCGCGGGCCGTCCCGCCCAGTGACGTCCCATCCTTCCGCGTATAGCATAGATCGATCATCTCGCCCTCCGTCGCCTTGATTCCATGCTTTCCCAATAGCGTCGCGGCCGCCGCCGCACTGCACGTCGCGGGATTCGTCTGCCGGCACACCTCGCCCGACCACACGTTCTTGCTGCGCGGCGTCCGTCCATTCACCATCTTGAAAAGCGGCAGCAAGGAAACCGCCACCAACACCAGGCTCAGCATCGCCCGCCGCCAGAACGGCAATTTCACATCGCGCAAGAAGATACCCGCTCCAAAAGCCACCAACGGTATCTGCCACTCCGCCGCAAACGGCAGCATTCTCGGCGGAAACAAGGCAACTACCCACACGGAGTCATAGGCCCATTGAAAGAAAGCCAACCCCAGCAGTAAGGACACCGTAACCCCCACCATGCACTGCCCCCAGGTCCACCCGCGCGCCAATCGCCAGCCCGCGAATACCATGGCCGCCATCAAAATCACCAGCATGGATATGCCCAACATCGGCGCTCCTTTTAATTGTTCTTCACCTGCCGCAGACACACGTCATTCGTCGTCGCCCGTCGCCACTCATCAAAATACACCCTG
>JAJNBN010000194.1 GCA_021156225.1 Verrucomicrobiota bacterium
CGGTTTAACTGGGGACGCCAGAGATGGATCAGTGCCTTAACGCCCAGCTCCAAAAAGTGGAACGGCTTCGCGATCAAGTCATTCCCTCCGCTCAAGGTAGATTGCGCCCGGCTTTGGAAATCCGTGAGCCCGGAGACAAATACCACGGGAGTCTTTTTATACGCGGGCATCGCACGGATCTGCTTGCACAGCTCGAATCCATTCATCCCCGGCATATCGATATCGAGAAAGAAAAGGTCGAACGGCATGCCCGTGAGCATGGCCAAGGCGGACTGCGGATCATCCATGTCGAGGCATTTCAGCCCCACCTTCTCCAGTGCAAAAACTACCGCCCGGCGGGACAAAGGCTCATCATCCACCACCAGCACGCCTTCCACCGGGATCTCTCCCTCTCCGCCCCCTCCCTTGCGCAACAGTTCATCGAGAAAATCGATGGACTGCACCACGGTCCGCTGGCTGGAAGCCGTCAGCAACTCAGGCCGGTCCACCAACTCTTTCAACAACGCTTCCAAAGCGGAAGCCATCCGCGCAAACCGCGTCATCTCCGCCACCGCGGCCTTCGCGGCCAGACCGCGCACCTGAAAATAAAGCTCGCTCGTCAGGAAAATGACGGTTTCTGGACGGGTGCTGCGCACCTGTTCCTGCAATTTCTGCCTCAGCTTGCTGATGGCTGCCGGAGCTTCCTCCAGAAATGATTTCGCAGAATTGACCTGCTTGTACAGCTCCGCACCTTGCGGAAAAGCGATCACCGGATTCAACGGTGAAATCGGCTCGGGAGAAGGCGGCGTCGGCCGTTCCGCAGGCACACCTGGCTTCCGCAGGATCAGCACTACCGGTTCTGCCTGGCACACTTTCTGGATGATATCCACCAACACCCTCGGCGTGCATTCTGATTTAGTGACACAACGGGTGGCCCCGGCTGCCCACGCCTCTTTCACCCGGTTGGAAAGGTAAGCATTGGTAAGCACGATGATCGGCATGTTTCGATGCACCTCTTCGGCTCGCAACCGTTTGATCACCTCGATGCCGTCCAGTTTGGGCAAACCCAGGTCCAGCACCATCACATCCGGTTTGAACTCGCGTGCCAGCCGGACACCTTCCTCGCCATCCACGGCGATCACCACCTCAAACCCTTCACCGCGCAGCTTGGAGCGGTAGACGGTCGATACCACCTGATCATCTTCCACCATCAGGACTTTTTTCATGCAGAATCTTTCATTCAACTCGCCGGCAGGGCCGCCAAATAATCTTTGAGCGCACCCTGCACTACTTTGAAATTAGTATCCAGTTCGTTAATCAGCGGTGCGACCCGGTCCAGCGCGCCTTCTGCGGCCAGATGTTCCACCCTTTTGAAGAGCGGCGTCATGGCCAGTATCCCGCAAGTGGCGCTCGCCCCCGCGCAACTGTGGGCCGTGCGCTGCACCTCATTCGCGCTTCCGCTCGCATGCTGTGCTTTTAGACGCGCCATCTGGTCGCGGGTCTGCTGCAGATAGAGGTCCACCAGTTCTTGGGCTGCTTCGCGGTTACCTTCGGAGAAATCATTCAGCCGGTCAAGGTCCAGCAGCTTCGTCGCGGACGCGGGGGGCGTCTCGTTCCGTCGGACCGTTTCGGGCACCGGGGATTCCTTGGTATTTACCACCGGTCTTTCTTCCCGGATCTGCCGCCCCCAACGCTCGATGGTGGAATACAAAACCTCTGCCCGAACGGGTTTGGGAATGTAATCATCCATCCCCGCTTCCAGACACTTTTCCCGGTCCCCTTTCATGGCATTTGCCGTCATGGCGATGATGACATGCCGTCCAGAATTCAAGAAACGGCCCGCCTCGGTTTCTAGACATCTCACCTGCCGGCTTGCCTCCAGTCCATCCATCTCCGGCATCTGCACATCCATGAAAACCAGGTCATACGGCTTGTTGGCGAGTGCCTGCAGGACTTCCAGACCGTTGTTCGCCACATCCGCCCGGTAGCCCACCTGTTCCAGTAACCGCAACGCCACTTTCTGGTTGATGGAGTTATCATCGGCCACCAGCACATGCAGCGGCAGGCGTGTCGCCAGCGGTAATTGCGATTCCGGCGTGGGCTCAACTTCTGCCGCAGCCGTCTGGGAGTCATTCAATATCTTCAAGAGCGCTTGCTGAAATTGCGCGGGCTTTACCGGCTTGCTCAGGCACAAGTTGAAAAGATTTCGGTCCGCCACCGGCATGTCGGAGCGCAAACCCAGCGAAGTCATCAACAGCCGCGGAGTGGAGATCTTGAGCCGCTGCAATTCTTGGGCGAGCATGATGCCATCCATGTGCGGCATTTGGAAATCCAAGATCAGCGCATCATAGGCTGCCCCTTTCGCGAGTCGCTGCAACGCTTCTTCGCCCCCCGCCACCGCCTCCACCTTCATACCCCACTTCTGCCCGGCCAGTTCCACCACGCGGCGGTTGGTCAGGTTGTCATCCACTACCAGAATGGAACGTCCTTTCAAATCTCCCACGGCGGCAGGCGTTGGCTCCGGTTCCAGCTCAGCCTCGTGTGCCGGTATCACGCAGTGAAAAACTGATCCGCGGCCCGCTTCACTCTCCACCCACATGCTTCCGCCCATCAACTTGACCAGTTGCTGCGAGATGGCCAGGCCCAGTCCGGTGCCACCGTATTGCCGCGTCGTAGACGCATCCACCTGACTGAAAGACTTGAACAACCGGTGTAATTTATCTTCCGGAATGCCGATGCCGGTATCGCGCACCCGCACATGCAGACCGGGAGTTCCATCCTCGCAACAGCGCGCCCCCAATTCCACCACCACTTCACCCTGACGCGTGAACTTGATGGCGTTGCTGATTAGGTTCGCCAGAATCTGGCGAAAGCGCGTGACATCACCCAAGATGGCGGTCGGAGCGTTCAATTCCATCAAACAGGCGACTTCCAACCCCTTGCTAAAAGCGTTGGTAGAAAACAGGTCCAATGTGTCATCAACCGCCTGGCGCACATCATACGGATGGTTTTCAAGTTCCAGATGACCGGACTCGATCTTGGAGAAATCCAGGATGTCATTGATGATGGTCAGCAGGGTATCGCCACTGGTCCGGATCGTTTCCACCAGTTCCTCCTGCTCGCCGTTCAGTGGCGTCTCGAGCAGCAGACCCGTCATCGCGATCACGCCGTTCATGGGCGTGCGGATTTCATGGCTCATGTTCGCCAAAAACTCGGACTTCGCCCGCACCGCCTCCTCGGCGGCACGCCGGGATTCATCCAGCGCTTTGATCGTCTGGTTCAACTCATCCTGCAGATGCTTGGCCCGCAAAGTTGCTTTGACCCGGGCCCGCAGTTCCGCGATCTCAAATGGCTTGGTGATGTAGTCTGAAGCCCCCAGGCTGAAGCCCTTGACCTTGTCTTCCAGACTGTTCCACGCCGTGAGCACGATGACCGGGATGGAAGTGGTGGCCGGATCGCTCTTGAGCTGTTGTAGCACCACAAAACCGTCCTCATCCGGCAGGCCCAAGTCCAGCAGGATCAGTTCCGCCCGCTTCGTCACGGTGGGGTGCAGACCGTCGGCGGCGGTCATCACCTGAAAGACGGACAACTTCTCGCCCCGCAGGGCGTCCATTATCGTCTCGCCGACGAACCGGTCATCATCGATCACCAGCACATTATACTTTTGTTCACTTTGCGTCATCCATCATTCCTTGTCATTACGACTTGGTTCACTCTCGCTCTCACCGCTCTTTTTCCATTTGCAATACCTGCGTCACCGATTCCAATTCCACCAACAAAGCGCCCACTTGAGCTTCCGGCTGTTTCAACTCGCCCGCTTTGGCTTCTTTTTCCAGTTGCGCCGCCAGCCGGGCAAGCCGCTGCACGCCCAGATTGCTCGCACTGCCTTTCAAACTATGCGCTGCATGCTGGACCGCTTTTAGATCGCCTGCCTGCCAGCCATGCTGGATACGATGCAATCGTTCCGGCGCATCGATCAGGAACAAGTCCACGAGTTCTGCTAGAGGATCAGGCTGCCCCGGTTCACGTAGCGCCCGCAATCCGTTGATGACCGTATAATCGAGCCTGTCTTCCACGGACGTTTCCGCCTCGGGTGCCGCCGTAGTCGCCGTTCCATTGGCCGGAGCCATCCGTTCTAACACGGCGGCCAGTTCCTCGATCTGCACCGGTTTAGAGACATAATCATCCATGCCCGCTGCCAAACAGTCCGCCCGGTCGCCGTCCAAGGCATTGGCCGTCATGGCCACAATCCGTACCGGGGGAATTGATTTAAAGGCTTGCGGCTGTTCCCGTTCGATCCGCCGAATCTCCCGCGATGCCGAGTAACCATCCATTTCCGGCATCTGGCAATCCATCAAGACCACCTCGTAAGGAACCTGTCGCAAGGCGGTCAATACCTCCAGGCCATTGGCCACTGTCTCCGCCTCGTAACCGAGCTTGCGCAACTGCAGAAGGGCGACCTTCTGATTCACCATGTTGTCTTCCGCGAGCAAAATCTTAGTGCTCTTACGGGCGGTACTGCCGCTTTGGGTAAATGCAGTCGCCTTGTGCCGTTCCTGCGAGACATCCGCATCCTCATAACCGGCCATCACCCGCGCGATGGTGTCGAAAAGCCGCGATTGTTTAACCGGCTTCACGAAACAGGAGGCGATTCCCGCCGCATGCAAGGCTTTGGCCTCCAAACGGTGCCCTAAGGAGGTCAACATCAGCATCTTGGGAGCCTTCTGGCCAAAGCGTTTGACCACGGCGCGGGCGAGCGTGAGCCCATCCATCTCCGGCATCTGCATGTCCAATAGGATCAGTTCGATCGGCTGCCCAGCCTTGGTCTGATCCTCCAATATGCGTAAGGCCTCGGCTCCCCCCATGGCGCTCTGGCTGTTCATCCGCCAAGCTTTGGTTTGGTGCTCAAAAATCTGCCGGTTGGTGGCGTTGTCATCCACGATCAACACGTTCAATCCGCTCAAATCCGCCCGTTCCGTCAAGGGGCGCCAAGCCCGCTCCGGTTGCTTGTCCAAGGGCAGTTCAAACCAGAAGGTGGAGCCCTGACCCGGTGCGCTCTCCACCTGGATCAGACCGCCCATCAGATTCACCAGTTGCTTGGAGATGGCCAGCCCCAACCCCGTGCCGCCGTACTTGCGCGTCGTGGAACCATCCGCTTGCGTGAACGCCTGGAACATCTCGGCCTGCACTTCTTTCGGAATGCCGATGCCGGTATCCTTGACCTCGAAACGCAACCGCACCTGCGGGTCCGTCTCGCTCACTTTCATCACCCGGACGACCACCTCGCCGTGCTCCGTGAACTTCACCGCGTTGCCCACCAAATTGATGAGGATTTGCCGCAGCCGACCGGGATCGCCGCGCAAGTAGGTGGGGATTTCTTCCGGCACGTGAGAGATCATCTCCAGCCCCTGATCTTGCGCCTTCTGGGCCAGCAGCTCCACCGTGCTCTCCACCACTTCACGCAAATCCAGGTCGATCTGCTCCAGGATCAGCTTGCCCGCCTCGATCTTGGAGAAGTCGAGGATGTCATTGATGATCGTCAGCAACGCATCCGCACTGGAACGGATGGTTTCGGTGAAATCGCGCTGTTCGGAACTCAGTTTGGTATCCAGCAGGAGTCCCGTCATGCCGATGATGCCATTCATCGGCGTCCGGATCTCGTGACTCATGGTGGCCAGGAACTCCGATTTCAACCGCGCCGTCTCCAGCGCGGAATCACGTGCCACCGCCAGTTCCTTCTCCGTTTTCTTGAGCGTGGTGATGTCGCGCGAAATGCCGATAATGCCCGTCACCTGCCCATGGCGGTTCTTCAACGGCACCTTGGTCACCGAGGCCCATATCTCATCCCCACTCACGGACACCTGCCGCTCCGCCTTGTTGATCATCGGCTCACCCGTCAGGAT
This sequence comes from Verrucomicrobiota bacterium, assembly GCA_021156225.1. Taxonomy (GTDB): domain Bacteria; phylum Verrucomicrobiota; class Verrucomicrobiia; order Limisphaerales; family JAEYXS01; genus JAEYXS01. Next base: position 5,883 of record JAJNBN010000194.1, read on the forward strand.
GATGCGTTGCTCGTCTTCAAAGAATTGCTGAGCCAACTCTTGGGGATGGAAATCAAAATCCGTCTTACCGACCACCGCCGCCGGATCTTTCAACCCCAACCGTTGCGCCATGGCCAGACTGCACCGCAAGAAACGGCAGCTCGTATCTTTGAAATAAACGCGGTCCGGTACGTTATCCAGCAAAGACCGCAACAGATCGCGCTCGAACGCCAAGTCTTCCTCGATGCGCCGCTTCTCCGTGACATCCCAGAAGATGCCCTGCACACCGCTGACCTTGCCTTGCGCATCATAGAGCGGCGTTTTGACCACCTGCATGTACGCCTTCTGATGATCCGGCGTCAGGTAATCTTCCACCGTCTCAAACGTGCCGCCCTTCTCCATGATCCGGCGGTCATCCTCCTGATACTTGCGGGCCAGCTCAGGCGGGAAGAAATCGAAATCCGTCTTCCCCAGCACGTCTTCCTGCGCCTGTTCCAGAATGCGGCAGAAGCGCTGGTTGGCGAACGTGAAACGTTCCTTGAGGTCTTTGCGGAAAATGTTCTGCGGCAGGCTTTCCACCAGCGAATGGTAGAGAATCTCCGAGTTCTTCAGCTTCTCTTCCGTCAGCTTGCGCCGGGTGATGTCCGTCACCGTACCTTCGTAATACTCCAGTTCGCCATTGGCCTTGCGCACCGCCCGCGCGTTCTCCGAGATCCAGATGATACTGCGATCCTTGCGGTAGATCTGGGCCTCAAAGTTGGAGATGACGTCGTTATCTCGCATCAACCGCACGAACTCATCGCGCCGGTTTGGATCCACGTAGATCTGATGAGAGATGTCATTGACGGAGTTGATCAGCTCCTCAGGCTTCTGGTAGCCGTAAATATCCGCCAGCCGTT
>JAJNBN010000195.1 GCA_021156225.1 Verrucomicrobiota bacterium
GGCCTGAAAAAGGCGTCGAATCCGTGATTTGACAGCGGAGGCCGGGCAAATCACAGTTGCGCGCATGAAATTCACCGCTCTCGTCACTGCTATGGCTCTAGTCACACTTACGGCATTTGCCGCCCAATCGGTTCTGGATATCCCGCTCAAAGATATCAACGGCAAGGATGCCGCGCTGAAGGATCACAAGGGCAAGGTCATCCTGATCGTGAACGTGGCTTCCAAGTGCGGTTACACGAAGCAATACACGGGGCTGGAAGCGATCCAGCAGAAGTATAAGGACAAGGGCTTCACGGTGGTAGGTATGCCGTGCAACCAGTTCGGCGGCCAGGAACCGGGCACGAATGAGCAGATCAAAGAATTCTGCTCCAGCAAGTTCAACGTGACCTTCCCGCTCTACGACAAGGTTGAGGTGAATGGCGCGAACCGTCATCCGCTCTACACCGCGCTGGCCGGAAAAGAATCGCCGTTCCCGGGCGACATCAAGTGGAACTTCAACAAGTTCCTCGTCGGCAAGGATGGCAAAATCCTCGCGCGATTCGACTCCAAGGTGACGCCGGAATCCCCGGAGATGGCCAAGGCGATCGAAGACGCGCTAGCCGCGAAGTAAAACGGGTTCGCTAACATTTCAACCCTGCCTGGCGAAATCCGGGCAGGGTTTTTCTTTTGGGTGATGTGGCCGATGGTTCGGACGAGGTATAAATACCCCTGCTTTTTATCATCGTCCTGTCCGTTGAAAGCTGCTTTCATCATAGCGTCGTAGGAAATAAATCCAAACCAGCCAGAAATTATGAGTATCGCTTTTGGAATGATCGTGGGGTTCGTGGCGTGGTTCCTGGCGCGTTATCTGGTCGCGGGTTTTTATACCGTGGACCAGAATGAACGCGCGGTGAAGACCAGCTTCGGACGGGCAGAACGGATCGAGGGCAAAACCACGCTCGATGATCCCATCGCGGAAACATTGCGGGAGAGCGAGCGTGAGCGCTACATCTTCCCGCAGGTGCGCGTGATCCCGCCGGGTGGGCCGTATTGGAAATTGCCATGGGAAAGGGTTTACAAGGTTTCCGTGGCCACGCAAACGGTGAATATGGCGTTCGATCCCGAGAACCCGATGGCGAATCAGGGCGGGCGTATGTTGGAAGCGGTGACGAAGGATCAGTTGAACGTGGGCCTCACGGGCCAGATCCGCTACCGTGCCTCGGATCGCAATCTCTACGCCTACCTCTTCGGCGTGAAAAACCCCTTCGCACACATCATGGGCTATTTCGTTTCCGTGTTGCGCGAGCGCATCGCGACGTTTGAAGCGCCGGTGCCGATGGACTTGGTCTTTGAATGTCCGCAATGCCGGCAGAAGCTCGCACTGGAGCCGGGCAATGCCGGTTCCCGGGTCGCCTGCCCTTCGTGCAGCAAAGAGATCAGCGTGCCCAAGGCGGGTGAAGCCGGTGCCCAACTGGTGCCGCGCGCGCAGAGCAAGGCCATCTCTACCACGCCGCCCGATGGCATGATCGATTCCCCGGAGGAACTGGCCTCCGCGATCGGCGTATCCATCAACGATCTGCGCAAGAATTTGCGTGACCTGAACGAGCACATGGATCGCGAATGCCGTTCCTCTTCCGCCCGTTACGGGATGGTGCTGGACGCCTCGCTCATCACCGGCATTGATCCGCCGGAGGAAGTCGAGTCGGCGCTCGCCGCGATCAATACGGCGCACAACCAGGTCTCGTCCGACATCAGCCTCGCGCAAGCTTCCGCCGATCAAAAGATCGTGCAGTCAAAGCGCGCGGTGGAGATCGAAACGCTCAAGGCGCAGACGGAAGTCGAGCCGCTGGAGCGCATGGCGCATCAATTGACGGAGTTGAAGAACAACGGTGCCGGAGCATTGGAGGCGTATCGCCGCAATGTGCGGCTCTCGTTGTTTGAACAGGCAGAAAAAGTCTTCGTGGAGGTGGAAAAGTGAACCCTTTTATGCAATTCCTGATCGCAGCCGCGATCACGTTCGTTGCCTGTTTCATCGTGGTGCCCATCTTGATCGGCCTGTTCAAGATGCTGATCGGCTTCACCATCGTCCAGGAGCGGCAATGCCACGTGTATATGCTGTTCGGAAAGGTCATCGGCATCATTGATGAGCCGGGCTTTTACTTCCTGTTTCCGCGCATGGGCTGGCGGGCGTTTCTGGTGCATTGGATCGGCAAGTGCCTGGTGGTCGATATGCGCATCGACCAGGAATATCTCCGGAGCCAGCCGGTGAACTCCGAGGAAGGCGCGCCCATTGGCATCGGCATCTGGTATGAGATGATGATCAGCGATCCCGTCTCCTACCTTTTCAAGAACACCGATCCGCGCGGCTCGCTGGCGGCGAACGTCAGCAACTCTACGGTGCGCAGCCTGAGTAACATGCCGCTCGACAAGCTCATGTGCGACCGCCACGGCATGAGCAAAACGGTGCGTGAGGAGGTTTCGCAAAAATCCCACGAATGGGGTTACAAGCTCGGCTCCGTGTACATCCGCAAGGTGCATTTCCGTGATGCGGGCATGATCCGGCAGATCGAGAGCAAAGTGGTGAACCGCCTGCGCCAGGTGACCTCAGCCATCAAGCAGGATGGCGCGAACCAGGTGAGCATCATCACCAGCACGGCGGATCGCAAGGCGGCGGTGGAATTCGCGAAGGCGAAAGCCATCCGCCCGCAGATCGTGGGTAACGCCTTGAACAAGATCTCGCAGGACAAGGAAGTCGCGTCGACGATGTTTGACATTCTTGAGATGCAAAAACTCATCGATGGCGAGGCGCGTATCAGTATCATACCGAAGAATCACGGCATGCTTTCCAGCCTGCTGGCGTCTGACTCAGACAAGCCGCACGCAGCCAAAGCGGCTCCCCGACCGCCCAGCATTCCCACGAATAGCTGAGCCAACGCGATCCCTCTCACTTCAGGCGCAACCGGCAACGGTTGCGCCTTTTTTCGTGCCTAGCATATCCGTTGTTTCAGGGTCGGTTCTTTGCTACACTCCGTGTCATGAACCACCCTGCACGGCTGCTCGCAGTCTTCCTCTTGGGCTTGGGTTTCGTCTTTTCTTCGGCTCAAGCGGCCACCAAGCCCAATATCCTCTTCATCTTTGCTGATGATCTCGGGTGGGGCGACCTCGGTTGTTACGGTCACAATCTCGTGAAGACGCCGAACCTCGATCGTCTCGCGCAGCAAGGCACGCTCTTCACCCATTTCTACGTGAACGCCTCCGTGTGCTCGCCCAGCCGCACGGCTTTCATGACCGGGCAATATCCGGCGCGGCATCGTGTGCATGGCCACTTCGCCACGCATGAACAAAACGCCGCACGTGACATGCCCAATTGGCTGGACCCGCAGGTGACGACGCTCCCGCGCCTGCTGCAAAATGCCGGCTATGCCACGGCGCATTTTGGCAAATGGCATCTCGGCAGCGGGAACGGCGCACCTGAACCCAAGACCTATGGATTTGATGAATCCCGCACCGTGAATTCCAATGGCCCGACTTGGGAGGAAGCCGATGTTTCCTTCCGGGCGAAATCCACCGCCGCGTTCGTGGATGAAACGTTGCGCTTCATCAAAGCGAACAAGGGCAAACCCTTTTACGTGAATCTCTGGACCCTGCTGCCGCACGCCACCTTGAATCCCACCGAGGAACAGATGCAGCCCTACGAACGTCTCGGCCCCGGCGGCAAAGGCTTTCCACACAAGGGCGCTGCGCAGATCTTCTATGCCAGCGTGACCGATCTCGATACGCAAGTGGGACGGCTTCTGAAAGGCTTGGAAGAACTGGGCGTGGCCGATGACACACTCATCCTTTTCTCCAGTGATAACGGCCCGGAGGACATCCACATCGGGAATGCCAGCCACAGCGGCATCGGCAGCGCGGGTCCATTTCGCGGTCGCAAGCGCAGCCTCTATGAAGGCGGCATCCGCGTGCCCGGTATCGTCCGCTGGCCCGGGAAGGTGCCCGCCAACCGCATTGAGGAAAATGCGGTGGTGAGTGGTGTGGATTGGTTGCCCACCGTCTGCAAGATTGCCGGTGTCACGGTGCCGAAAGACTTGAAGCTGGATGGCGAAGACATGAGCGACGCGTTGCTCGGCCAGTCCGACAAGCGCAGCAAGCCACTCTTGTGGGAATGGCGTTTCCGCATCGCGGGCGAGCCATTTCATCAAAGCCCGCGGCTCGCCATCCGAGAGGACAACTGGAAGCTGCTCATGAATCCTGATCGCAGCCGGGTGGAGTTATATGATATCAAGCGCGACCTGACGCAGTTGAACAATATTTCTGAGAAACATCCTGACGTCGTCCAGCGTCTGAGTGAGAAGTTGCTGGCCTGGCAGAAGGAATTGCCGGAAGGACGAATTGATCCTGGAGCTGGAGAAATGAATCTGCCCTGGCCCGGCAAGAAACCGGCGGCGGCACAGGCCGGGAAGGGAAAGAAGAAATGAAGACAAAATACACCGTGATCACGGCACCGCGCTCGTGGCGGCAGACCGTTTGGACCTTGGCCCTGTTTTGCTGTTTGATTCTAGGCAGTGAGAACCTGCGCGCCGCAGACAAACCGCTGAACTTCATCTTCATCCTCGTCGATGACCTTGGCTGGACAGATTTCGCGTGCTTCGGCAGCAAAGCGTATCAGACGCCGAACATCGACCGACTCGCTCAGGAAGGCATGAAGTTCACTTCGGCTTATTCGGCCTGCACCGTGTGTTCACCCACGCGCGCCGCCTTGCTCACGGGTAAGTATCCCGCACGCCTGCACATCACGGACTGGATCGCGGGGCATAATCGTCCCTACGCAAGGCTGAAGATTCCCGACTGGCAGAAATTCCTGCCACTGGAGGAAGTGACCGTCGCCGAGATGTTGAAAACGAAAGGTTACACCACGGCGAGCATCGGCAAGTGGCACTTGGGCGGGGAAGAGTTTGCGCCGACGAAGCAGGGGTTTGATGTGAATGTGGCGGGCTACGATCGTGGCGCACCGCCGAGCTATCACGCGCCTTACAACATTCCTACGCTCAAGCCCGAGGGCGCGCCCGGCGAATATCTGACGGACCGCGAGGCCTTGGAGGCGACGAAGTTCATTGAGGCGAACAAGGAGAAACCGTTCTTCATCTACCTGCCGCATTACGCGGTACACACGCCCATCCAGGCCAAGGCAGAGGTGACCAAGAAGTATGAAAAGTCCATTCCGGCCAATTCGCGCCAGAACAATCCCGCGTATGCTGCTCTGGTGGAAAGTGTGGATGATTCCCTCGGCACCATCATGAAAAAGCTCGCCGAACTGAAGATCGATGACCGCACCGTCATCTTTATCACAGGGGATAACGGCGGCCTGAGCGGCACCGTGAATGCGCAAGGCTGGAAGAAAGGGCCGACGGATAACACGCCCTTGCGACTCGGCAAAGGCTCGGCCTATGAAGGTGGCGTGCGCGTGCCGCTCATCGTGAAGTGGCCTGGCGTGACCAAGGGCGGCAGCGAGAATGAAACGCCGGTCATCACCGTGGATTATTTCCCCACCATCCTGGAGATGGCCGGGGCGAAGCCCGCAGGCGCAATTGATGGTGAAAGCCTCGTGCCGCTCTTGCGCGGGCGCAGCAAACTCCAGCGCGAGGCCATCTACTGGCATTATCCGCATTATCATCCCGGCAGCGCCACGCCCTACAGCGCCATCCGGAAAGGCGATCTCAAGCTCATCCACTTCTTTGAGGAAGACCGTGTAGAGCTCTACAACGTGAAGAAAGACATCAGCGAGAAAACCGATCTCGCCAAAACAGAAGCGAAGAAAACCGCCGAGCTGCGGAAAGAGTTAAACGACTGGCGGACGGCGGTCGGTGCGCAATTGCCCACACCGAATCCGAACTACGATGCCGCGCGGGTATGGGAAGCAGACCGGCCCGCAGGTAAGGGCAAACAGAAGGCGGCGAAGGAGGAGTAACTCTGTCTCCTCAGATATATTGCTCTCCCTCTTGATTCGCTTGAAGTGGCGGCGGACTTCCAATATTAATTACCGCATCGCTGGCGGGCGTGTCCGGTCGGGCTTGGAGGCCTGTGTTTTCCTATATACGGTTTCTTCTCTGCACGTAGTTTGCGTGCTTTGATTTCGTGCACCACACCGCCTTCTTCAGCATCCGGATACCCTTTTGCAAATGCCACAAATTCAAAAACGCGTATGTCAGAAAAAACAATTCACGGACTCGTACTGTTAGGCGTGGTCGCCGTGCTGGTCGCCATCGTCATCCCGAACTTTGTCAAAGCCAAGACCACGGGAGGTGGAGGACCACCCAACTGCATCGCCCATCTCAAACAGATTGATGGGGCGATCCAACAGTGGGCTTTGGAGAATAAAAAGGAAGACACGGATGCGCCAGACCTGAACGGGGCGGCGAGCTATCTGAAGGGCGGTGTCTTGCCGGTGTGTCCGCAAGGCTGCAGCTATCGTGCTGGGGCCACGGTGAAGGATGTGCCGATCTGTTCCAAGGCGACTACGTTAGGACATTCACTCCCCTACTGACCATCCAAGATGAAGCCCTGGCACAAACGACTGCTCATCGGTGGTATGACCTTTTTCCTCATCGCAGGGGCGACAGCGATCATCGTGCCCAACTTCATTCCGGCCCGACACACGAACCACCCTTCCTGCATCGGTTATCTGAAATGGATCGAAGGCGCGACGGGCCAATGGGCTTTGGAAAATCAGAAGGGCGACGCGGACAAACCGGTACTGGCTGAGGTGA
>JAJNBN010000196.1 GCA_021156225.1 Verrucomicrobiota bacterium
AGGCAAAGCGACCTTTTCACAGGTGGATTAAGTATTTGGTGGAACCTGAGAGAGCAGTGATACAGATGGAGCGAGCCAGGGGTTCCCGGGGAACGGTAGCGGTAGGTGGCCGGTCCCTCGTAACACTACCCTACCGGAAAGGGTTGGCAGGATATGAACACGGCAGCACATTGGGATCCTTTCAAAGAGATGGAAGAGTTACAGGATCGTCTCGGCACCTATTTCGGTCGCCCTCCCCTGAAGACCGGAAAGGAACAGTTGGAAAGACCGGCGCCCTCGCCGTGGAGGCCGCCGGTGAACATCACCGAAGAAGCGCAGGAGTACGTGGTGAAAGCGGAACTGCCCGAACTGCGGCGTGAGGAACTGACGGTGACGGTGGAGGATGGAATCCTCAAGCTCGCAGGGGAATGGCAAAGGGTGCAGTCCGACGGTGGGAATCCGCTCCGGGTCCAAGGCAGCTTTGTGCAGAGTCTGGTGCTGCCTGCGGGAACGGACCCGACGGCGGTGACAGCGGAGTTCGATGACGGTGCGCTCCGGGTGCATGTCCCGAAGACGCAGCAGCCGCAGACGAAAACCATGACCTTGCAGGTGGAGTAAGTTGCGCGCCCCTGACGGAGGGGAGTCCCCAAGGGCGGAAGGCGGAGACCGAGGGAAAAGGCAGCAGTTGCTTTCCCTCGGCCTCCTTTTCATTTACCCTCCGGGCGAGATCCATGAAGAAACCGGTCCACCATCACAAGATCCGCCTGCATCTACGGGAGCTGAGCCAGCTCTTTAATTCCATGGATCCTTCGCCGTTTCAGGAGAAGGACCTGGACCGGGATGCGGAGGAATTCATCGTGAGCTGGGCACAGGAGTTCCCAGGCAAGGAGCCGATCGAACTGGTGATTCATCTGGACCGCGCGCCGGAGATGCCGGAGGCGACGAAGCACACCACGGAATCCATCCACCATTACTTTGATTACCGGGCGAAGTTGAACTGGATGGAGTTCAAGCGGCTGATGAAGACGGGGCGCATAAGCCTCGTCATCGGGCTGCTCTTTCTCGGTGTATGCTTGATGGTGGTGGAGATCTTGATGAAACAGGAGACGGGACCGGCGTTAACATTCGTGCGCGAGAGCCTGATGATCGCGGGTTGGGTGGCGATGTGGCGGCCGATGGAGATCTATCTCTACGAATGGTGGCCGATACGGCGCAAGGGCAAGATATTCGAGAAGCTGGCCCATATGCCGGTGCATATCGTGGTGGGCAAGGGAAACGAGAGCTCAGGAGTAAATGAAGAGACGCCGCCGGCGAGTGGAATCTGAACAAAGGGCGAGGTGAGAAGAGCGAGGGACACTCCAATCGCTTTCAGCCGTCACGGCATCATTGCCCTCAATTCGCTGACGATTCGGGGGAAGATTTCAAGAAAACGGGTCACATCTGCTTCGGTATTTTCCTGGCCAAGCGTAAGGAGGATAGCACCTTTCGCCAGCGAGGGGCTTTGGCCAATGGCGGCGAGGGCGGGGGAGGTTTTCAACGCTTTAGTCACGCAGGCCGTGCCGCTGTGGAGGGCAATACCTTTCAGGTCGCAACGCAGCACGACGGCTTCGCCTTCAATGCCCGCGAGGCTGAAATGGATGTTTGCGGGATGCCGATTTGCTCCGGGAGGCGGTCCGTTGAATGTGATTTCGGGAACTGATTTTTCCAAGCCTTGCCAGAGTGTCTGTTGGAGCTGTTGGACGTGAGTGGCGCGTTGCGACAATTCTTTTGCGGCAAGGGTTGCGGCAACACCAGCGCCGACAATCGCGGGAAGATTTTCTGAGCCGGGACGGCGACCATCTTCCTGCACGCCGCCGTGCAGGATATTCTGCAAAGGAGTGCGACGCTTGCGATAGAGCACACCTACGCCTTTAGGTCCGTAAAAGCGGGAAGGACTTAGCGAGAGGAGCTGGATGCCAAGTGCTTGCACGTCGATGGGCAGCCAACCGGCGCTGAAGTTGGCATCGACAAAAACGGTGATGCCACGTTCGGCGGCGATGGTGGCAATCTCTTTCACCGGCTGGATGGTGCCGAGATCGAAATTGGAATGATGCAGGCAGATGAGGATGGTTTCTTCGGTGATCGCGGCGCGGATGGATTCGGGGGCGATGGTGCCGTCTGGTTGCACGGCCACTTTGGTCGTCTTAAAGCCCTGAGTTTCCAGCCACGCCACTGAACCGCTCACAGCTGGATGTTCGGCGGCGGAATAGATGATGTGGTTGCCCAGTCGTTTGCCGGCGAGAGCGGCGCCTTTGATGGCGAGGTTCACGGCTTCCGTGCCGCCACTGGTGAAGAGGATGGATTCAGGGGCCTCGGCGTTGATGAACTGGGCGAATTGGGAGCGGGCGTCACTGAGGGCGAGTCGCGCTTGCAGGCCTTGCTGATGGAAAGAGGAGGTGGAACCGAAGTGTTCGGTGAACCACGGGCGCATGGCTTCGAAGACCTCAGGCCGCACCGGAGTGCCGGCCTGGTAATCGAAGAAGATGCGTCGCATGGGGGGACGTTAGGGGAAACTTGGCGATGGGACAAGTGGGAGCGTGCCCGCCCTCGGGCACAGCACCGCACATCAGCAAAGGTAGCTTAACATTTTTTTGGAGATCAGTCGTGGGCAACTCTTTGCGCTGGTCATCGCACGTTCTGAGAACCACCTGAAGCATTTCACGTTGCTGTGCCCGAGGACGGGCACGCTCCGTCAGCGCTTTCCTTCGAGGGCTTCCAGATAGTTGCTGAGCGTACGCAGGTTTTCCATGAAGACGTCGGTTTCGATGCGCTGACCGGATTTCAAGTCTTTGGCTTCTTTCACGGGCTTACCGCTTGTGATCCAGCGGCCTTGGGCGTCGAGTTCCTTGATGGCCTTCTCAGCGGCGGGAGCGAGCTTGGTTTGCGCTTCGGCGCGATTCTTGTCGGACATCGGTTTGGGCGTGCGTTTGGCGGCGGTTTTCTCGCGACCGTCCTTTTGCAATTCGTCCCACTGGAGGAAGGTGCGGCGCATGTTGAAGTCTCCTTCCCAGCCGTAGCCGGTCTGGCGCTCCTTGCTGATGTCTTGCAGGCGGTAGTAGATCTTGCCATCGCGATCACCGTAGATGGGTTTATTCGTGGTGAGTTCGTAGTAGCGCGCCCATTTGTTCGGGGCGATTTCCGAGCGCTTATACCAAGCGAGTGCGCGAGGGATAGGTTCGATGTATTTGGCATCTCCGGTTTCCAGATGGAGACGGATGAGGGTGCGGATGGCTCCGCCGCTTTCGCCGCCGGTCACTGAAGGTGGCTCGAAGGCGCGTGCCCAGGCGGGTTCCATGTTCTGATTGTATTGCTGCGCCCACGCGGGTTGCGGCTCGGGCAACTGGGCGAGGAGGAGGAAATCACCGGCGCGTTTTGCTGCAGCGAGATACTTCGCGTCGCCGAATTGTTTGTGGGCGATGAGCATGATATCGACGCAATCGGCGAGGGTGCCGTCATTCAAGGTGTAGTGGCCTTTGTAATCTACCTTCTGATATTCGCGCGGATACGTCTTGGGGATGCTCGCTTTCTTCACCGGATACTCCGTCGCGCTTTTCGGTTTGCCGTCGTAGCGTTGCGGCCAAGCGCCGATGGGATATTGCGCTTCCAACATTTTCTTCAGTCCGTAGTCGAGGGCGGTACGGATCTCTTTGTCTTCCGGTTTCGTGGAAGTCGTCACGACGGCGACATATTCCATCATGAAGCGCAGGGCGTCCTGGGTGTTGTTGTCATCGTAGGTGGAGGTGTTCTTGCGTTTGGCGGCTTCGGCGGCGGAGAGTTTTCCGGCATCCGTGCGGCGATAGGCGAGAGGGAATTTTGCCGGGTCGAAATCGATGGAGTAATCCCAGCCACCAGATTCAAGCTGCCCTTTAGCGAGGGCGAGGGCGGCATTGCGGGCGGCATCCAGATGGATGGCGTCACCCGAAACGGAGTAGGCGCGGAGAAAGGCCTCGCCCATTTTGGGTGTGCCGGGCGGTTGGATCCAGATCTGGGTGGCAGTGGCGGTGACCTCACCGGCGCGAAATTTGAGATCGTCTGAATAGAGCCAGAGATAGCCGCCTTCCGTGGCGATGGACTGCATGTATTTCGTGGCCTTGGTCATGGCGGCTTTTACTTCTGGAGCTGAAGGTGCTGCGTGCGAGGGGGCAGCCATGAGACTGGCGGCGACGACCAGCAGGGTGGCGAAGGTTTTCATGTGTCAGGGCGATTTGTTGGGGAGGAGATTAGCAGAGGGAGACGGTTTGCCAATGGAATGTGAACAGGCCGTGAGCAACGAAATGCACAAGAGCTTAGGGACGTTGCTGCGGGTTGAGACAACCCGCGCCCCAGCAACGTTAGCGCTCGACACTATTGGTTGTGACCCCTACAGGAAGGGGCGTGGCGGATGCGAGTGTCTCCAGTTGGGTGATCGCGTATGCGGCAGTGCTGTTCATCGGCCTGTCGAAGGCGGGCTTTGGTGGTGGACTCGGGATGCTGACGACGCCGTTGTGCGTGATGGCGTTCGGTTCCAAGGATGCAGTGGGCATCTTGCTGCCGCTGCTTTGCGCGGGAGATGCTTTCACGCTGTATCATTATTGGGGGAAATGGGAGAAGCGGAATGTGATCTTGCTCCTGCCCGGTGTGTTGCTCGGAGTGCTAGTGGGGGTGCAATTGATCGGACATTTTTCGGCGCGGCAGTTCAATATCGTCATCGGTATTCTGGCGATCGTGTTTGTGGTTTTTCAACTCACTAAGGAGCGCATCTTCGCCGCAGAAAGCGCATTCAAGCCGAATCATAAGATCGCGTTGCCGTTCGGAGTGGGTATCGGCATCACGTCCACGTTTGCGCATGGAGCGGGGCCGGTGGCGGCGCTGTATCTGGTGCCGCAGAAGCTGGCGAAGGAGGTTTTTGTGGCGACGAACATCCTGATCTTCACGTGTGTGAACTGGATCAAGATGCCCTTCTTCGTGCTGGACCGGACGATGATCGATGTGCCGGTGCTGGCGGCACATGCGTTGATAAACAAGGAGACGTTGCTGAAGAGTTTGATCTTGCTGCCGATATTGCCAATCGGGGTGTGGGTGGGTGTTTGGTTGAACCGCAAGGTGTCGGAGAAGGTGTTTATGCGGTTGGTGTATCTGTTCACGTTCCTCACGGGGTTGCATCTCATATTTAATTTTAATTTTGGCGTGTTGTTCGGACGATAATATAGCAGCCGAGGTGAGAGGCTCTCGCCAGTTCTTCAAGAGAGTTAGAGCCTCCTCACGTCGGCTGTTACGAATTTAGGGGCGCTTGCGCTAGCTCTGGAGGTGTGTATTTTAATCCCAGCCACCGAAGGCATCGATGGCGGATGTTCCATCCGTAGATGCCATCACGCAGGTGGCATCTCATTTTCCCTGCCGCTTGCATTTTTAACGAACAACCCGTTTCCAGTCCGGGTTTGGTGAGGACTGGCGGCAAGATTATGGCATGGGTTTATCTGATCATCGCGGGCCTGCTGGAGATCGGCTGGGCAATCGGCTTGAAATACACGGATGGTTTCACGCGGCTGTGGCCGAGCGTGGCCACCATCATCGGGATGTTGTTCAGCTTCGGACTGCTGTCCATCGCGTTGAAAACCATACCGGTGGGGACAGGTTATGCGGTCTGGACGGGCATTGGTGCTGCGGGCACGGCCATTATTGGGATGATGTTTCTGGGGGAATCAAAAGATATCGGACGCCTGGTGTGTCTGGGGCTGATCGTGGCGGGGGTGATCGGGCTGAAGATGTTCACGAAACCGGCGTGAGGCCGGATGAGGAACGGTGTTTTCGATGCAGTTGAATTCCTCGGAGGAGGCCGAGACAAAGGATGAAGTTCGTGCTGGAGATTATCCAGTAGCGGAGCAGCGAGTGCAGCCGGGCGACATCGGGTGTGTAACCGCGGAAGTGCAGATAAATGATCGCGGTCACTAGGCCGAAGACGCCGGCCAGCGTGCCCAGTCCTAACAGACGTTTGAGGAATTGTTTCCGCCACGACGGTTCTTCCCAGTGGATGAGCTGATGGCGGATAAGCGTGCGGATGAAAAACCAGAACACGACGATGGTGCCGAGGATTCCGCTCAGATACTGCAAGACGCGGAAGAGGGGCTTGGGGCGGCCAAACCAGACATATTCATTGAAGAAGGCGTAACGTTGCGGGAACCAGCCGGTGCCATGCGTCAGTGAATCCCAGAAATTGTGCGTGGCGGCGCCGATGATGAGGCTTAGGACGATGACGGGCAGGTAACGCCAGCTAACACAGTAGGGATCACCGAGGGCAGGTGTGGAGTGGGCATCCCGTTGGCAGAAGTAATCCAAGAGAGCGGGGCGCAGGAGCCTTTGATACAGCACGTAAACGCACAGTCCCATGGGCAGGCAGTAGAGGAAGATGCCGGAGAGGTTGTGGGTTTCCTTGCGTTCGAGACCGTTGAAAAAGAAATAGGGGAAATCAGGTGCCATGCTGCCGATGACCAGGGCCGAGGCACTGAAGACGCGTCGCCCATAGACGATGAGCGGCAAGACGGCAGCGGGATGGGCGTGGGTGACGGGCATGGATTGTTTGGCAACGCCTTGGGCGCGACAGGGAAGCTAGTAGGGGAGGGTCATGGCGTCAAATCTCACGCTGAGAAACCGGACAGGCTGAATTTCCCGTTGAACGTCTGCGCTGGGTCTGTTTCTGTGTGCAGATCATCTGAATCCCGGCAACCATCTTGCCGTCGTT
>JAJNBN010000197.1 GCA_021156225.1 Verrucomicrobiota bacterium
AATATCAACGGCGAGTGGTTCCTCTTTGCCTACGATCATCTGCGGAATGACCTGCGCACCTTTGCCCCCGCACGCATCGTGAGCGCCGAGCATACCGGGACAAAATTTGCGCGCCCGGAAAAATTCTCACTGGAGAAACGTTTGCGGGACAGCTTTGGCGTTCATTCCGGGCAGAAGGAGAGCAAGGTGGTCATCCGCTTCGATGAATTTGCGGCGGATTACATCCGGGAGAAGCGTTGGCATCCTTCCCAGCAACTTAAAGAGCTGGCAGGTGGTGGTGCAGAACTGACCATGAAGCTATCCAGCCTGATCGAAGTGCAACGGTGGATTTTGGGCTGGGGCGGTCATGCGCAGGCGGTAGAACCGCCGGAATTGATTGAATCGGTGAAGACGGCCGTCACGGCGCTGGGCAGGAGTTTGGAGAAGCCGGAAAAATAGTATTTTGACGTCATTTCTCCCGGTTGCGTTCCGGACGAAACAGATTACTGTTTCTGCATGGCTGGGCAAAAGAAGCAGCCGGGGACTTCAAACCCGTTACCCAAGCCGGAAACATCCGTTCCCGGCGATCCCACGTCGCTCCCACTGGCCGACCTGCTGAGCCGCGAGGACCTCGATTCTCTTTCTACGCTGCAGTTACTGGATCTCATCGCCACCAAGATGCCCGCGCGGAGCAGCGTGTTATTAGACCTGGTCTATCTCCGGGATCGCATCACGACGATGGAAGAGATGAATGATCAGGCGCGCGAGGTCATCGAGAAACTGGATCAAGCGGTAGAGAAGTTGCGTTCACCGGCATTGCGGATAGGGACGTTTCTCGCCGCGCTCCAAGATAACCAAGCACACGTCTGCCTAGGGGGAACGGATTACGTCTGCAAGCTGGACCCGGATTTGCCACTAACCAGTTTGCAACCCGGCCAACGCGTGCTGTGCAATGAGGCGTTTGCGGTCACGCGGAGTCTGGGTTTTGACCAGCATGGTCCGATTGTGCGGGTGGATGAGACGCTTTCAGATGGGCGATTGCGCATCGGCCAAGAATCCGGTGTGATGCCGCTGGTGGTGCAACGTTCGGCTTTGCTCGCGAAAGAGAAGCTGAAATCGGGTATGGAGGTGCGGTTGGATGCGAATCAGCGCGTGGCCTTGGAAGTCATCGGTCATGGCAAACGCATTGATCGCACGTTAGATGTGGTGGGCGAAGTGCCCTGGTCTGAAATTGGCGGACAGGCGGAGGCGGTGAAGTCTATTCGTGACGCCATTGAACTGCCTTTCCTGCATCGTGACCTCTACAAGCGTTTTGATCATCGGATACCCAAGGGCTTCCTACTGCATGGGCCTCCCGGCTGCGGCAAGACGCTGCTCGGCAAGGCGACGGCTTACAATCTGCGCCAGCAATTGAAGCAGCAGACGGGTGTAGATCATCCGGAGTTTTTCCTGCACATCAAAGGGCCCGAAGTGCTCAACATGTGGGTGGGTGAATCTGAGCGGCAGGTGCGCGATCTTTTCCAGCAATGCCGCGAACGGGCGGCGGAAGGCTATTTGGCGTTCCTTTTCATGGATGAGGCGGAATCACTGCTCGGAGTGCGACATGGTGGGCGGTTCAATTCCATGTCCAGCACGCTGGTGCCGATGTTCTGTGCTGAGATGGATGGGCTCGAGGCTTTGTCCAATGTGGTCATCATCCTGGCCTCCAACCGGGCGGACCTGATTGATCCGGCGATCCTTCGACCGGGTCGCGTGGACCGGAAGATCAAGGTGGCGCGACCGGATAAGGAAGGCGCACGGGCGATCTATGAGATTTACCTGCGTGATACCTTGCCGCTGGCGGAACCGGGCGGTGATCTGGCCCGCAAGATGGTCGAGGCGCATTACGCGAAGACGGATGAGAATGCGTTTCTAGAAGTGAACTATCGTAGCGGACGGAAAGAAACGTTTTATCGTGGTGATTTTGCGAGTGGGGCGATCATCGCGGCGGTGGTGGAACGGGCCAAAGCGGCGGCGATCCAGCGTTCTATTGCCACTGCAACGGAGTCGCCCATCACATATGAGGATTTGCTGGCGGCGTTGCGACAGGAGTATGCGGAGGGCAGTCTGTTCCCGTCGAACGATATGACGGAGGATTGGCTGAAGCTGACAGATCTGGATCCGGAACACGTGGCGCGCTTGACGCCCATCCGCCCGCATAAAGCTCAGGGATACTCGGCACAAATCGTCGAAACAGCTCATGGATACGCTGCCCATTTTATTCGGGATTGGACCCGCATCTGGATATGCGCGGGTTTCGGGTGTTGGAGTTGAGGCAGGATTACGATGAGGCGAATTACACCCGGCAGGATGAAGAACGGGAATTGAGTTTCGAGGAGATCAAGAGTGATCAAGTGCTGCCGAATGGAGCGCGTTTCTACAACGACCACGCGCATCCCGAATACTGCACGCCGGAATGCCGTTCTTTCTCGGACATCGTGCTGCAGGACCGGGCGGGGGAACGTATCGTGGAGGCGTGCGCGCAAAAGCTTTCCGAACGGCGCGGGGCCAAGGTTCGGGTGTATAAGAACAATACCGATTTTTGGGGGCACAGCTACGGCTGCCATGAGAACTACCTGCTACCGCGCTCTTTGGCTTGGGCGACATTGGCGGAGGGGATGGAGGCGTTCTTGGTCACACGACAGATTTACGCGGGAGCAGGCAAGTTTGGCATCGAAGTGGAAGATGCGTTTGAAGCGCCGGGATTTCAGATCGCCCAGCGCAGTGATTTCTTCAGCGAATTGCAGAGTGTGGACACGATGCAGCGGCGGCCAATCATCAATACCCGTGATGAACCGCATGCGAATGCGCGGCTGTATCGCCGGTTCCATGTCATCATCGGAGACGCGAACATGTCGCCGTTTGCGACGCGCCTGAAAGTGGGCGCGACAGCCTTGGTCTTGGAGGCGCTGGTGCTGGATCCGAAGCGATTGCATCCTCGTTTGGAAGATCCACTGGCGGCGTTGCCTGCGATTTCGCAGGACACCAGTTACAAGTGGGAAGTGGCCTTGGTCGGCAAGAAACAAAGCACGGCCTTGGAGATCCAGCGGCATTACCTCGCCTGTGTGAAAGCGGTCTGTGATTTGGGTTCGCCGGAGCGGCAGGCGTTAGTGGCAGATTGGGAAACGGCATTAAATGATTTGGAGCAGGATTACCGGAAATGCCGTGATCGTCTCGATTGGGTAGCGAAGCTGATGTTGGTGTGGGAGTTTCAAGCGGCGGAGAATGTGCCGGAGGATGATCCTTGGTTGCGCAGCTTGGACCTCGCTTATCACTTGGTGGATGAGGCGGAGGGTTTACACGCGGGATTGGAGCATGCTGGTGTGATGAAGGATGTCCCCGACGAGAAGGCGGTGCAGGCGGCGATATCGCTGCCGCCCAAGGATACCCGGGCGTGGATTCGGGGCCGGTGCGTGGGCAAGTTCGCGGATGCCGTCATCTCTGCGCAGTGGGACCATGTGACCTTGCGGGGAAGCGAAGGGCGGTTGCGGATTTCGTTGCTGGATTTATTCGCGCCCGAAGATGTTTTGCGCTATGCTCAATGTATAGAGCGGGCGGTGACGCCTGATGACCTGCAAGCCATTGCGGAGACCTAAGCTATGCCTGATCAAACCCAGAAACAACGTCCGGCTCCTCCTTCACCCGGTGGTGGCGGTGGTGAAGGCCCCCGGGAACCCCAGGTGGAAAAGCCGAATACGGAGGAACTTCTGAAGCGGATGCGCAAGGTCGATCCCGATCAGGCGCGGCGCTATCGCCAACGTACCGGCCAATAAAGATGAGCACAGGGATAGCAGGGGATTTCCTGGGGTTGTTGGCCCAGAACAACCTGCGGCCTTTGGCCGCAGAAGCTTCTACGCGTGCCCCCGAACAGACGCACGCCACCACCGTCTTTGCCTTTCGTTATCGCGATGGCGTCTTGGTGGCGGGTGATCGTCGAGCGACGGCAGGCAATGTCATCGTGGCGGATGACGTGAACAAGATTATCGAAATCGACCGCTACTCCCTGCTCGCCATCGCCGGTGTGCCAGCAATGGCTTTTGAGATGGCGCGGGTGATGCAGGTTTCTTTCGCCTACTACCGGCGCAGTCAATTGCAGCCACTCAGTCTCGAAGCAAAGGTGCGAGCGCTGGCGCGATTGCTGCGCGAAAATCTGCCGCTGACACTGCAAGGTGTGGGCGTGGTGGCACCGGTGTTTGCCACGGTGGAAGCGCAGGGTGACAAGATGGTGCCGCGTATTTATTTTTACGATCCGCTGGGTGCGCAATTTGAAGCAGTGGCGTTTGCCGCGTCTGGTTCCGGTTCGGGAACAGTGAGGAGTGTGTTGAGTTTTCAAGAACGGTTTGGCGAGGTGAAGCCTTCGACGATGTCACTGAACCGCGCAATCCGTTTTGCTCACGACACATTAACGGTCGCGTCCGAGTTTGATTCCGCTACAGGTGGCATGGACCCGGCGCGAACGGTCTGGCCGGTCATCAAGGTGTTGGATGGCAATGGCGTGCGCGATGTGCAGACGGCGGAGCAGATCGCCGCCCGGAAGGAGGGCGCATGACCGAGGAACCATTTCGCTGGCTGGAGGCGATAGCAAATCGCCGGGAGTACGTGCAGCAACAGATCGCGACGGGTTCGCCAGTATTTGCAGTCAGCTTGGATGCGGGCATCTTACTGCTGGGTGTGGGCAGCGGGCAATCGAAGGTGTTTGAGGTTTTCGACCGGCAGGCGATGGCAGCGCTGGGACATCCGGCGGACATCGAGCGCGTGCGCAACATATTGATCGATGCCGCGCATCTGGAAGCCTTCACTCGTGCGGCTGCGGATGTGAATGTGCGACGATTGGTGAGCTTCGGCCTTAGCCCACAATTGAAACAAAGTTTCGAGCAGATATTTCAAGCACCGTTCATGATCAACCTGCTGCTCGCAGAAGTGGCGGAGAAGCCCGCGCAAGATGTGCTGGTGCAGGTGAGTTTTGATGGCGGTTTTGTGATCCAGCATGGTGGAGTGATGGTCGCGGCAGCGAAACCAGAGCAAGTGCCTTCGGTGACCAAGTGGTTAAAGGACAGCATTGACCCCAAGTTGCCGCCGGAAAAAGCGTCGTTGGTCTTGTTGCTTGCGTGGGACGCGTTGGTGCGCAATCAATCGCTGCCAGAAACGGTGGATTTGACGAATGGCCTGCCACTGGCTTGCCGCGAACAACTGACGGGCAAAGTAGTGGAAGCAGCCTTGCTGGAGCGGCAGAGCGTCAACTTGGCGCGGTATGTGCCGCTAACTCCGCTTTTAACTGGCTAAGCCTTATGAACCGCATCGTCGGCTTGGAAACCGAGTATGGCTGCCTCCTGGATGACGCCGGGGCACCAGCGGGATTGATTGGCCGGGTGCGGAACTGGCTCTTCGAGGGGAATCGTTTCGGATTGCCCGATCTCCATCAGCGCGATTGGGATGAGCCGGCGGGCAATGGCGGGTTTCTTTTCAATGGTGGTCGTGCCTATGTGGACATGGGGCACTTGGAATATTGCACCCCGGAATGCATGACGGTGCGCGATGTCATCAAGTATGACCGCGTGGGAGATGCGATGCTGAATCTGGCCCTCCGGGAATTGGAACTGACGGAAGTAGCCGGGTTCGTCCGAAACAACGTGGACCACTACTCGGGCGCGACGTTTGGCTGCCATGAGAATTATCTGGTCCGACGACATGCACCTTTGACGGAGAAAAACGTCCTCTCGCTACTCGCATTTCTGACCGTGCGATTGGTGATGGTGGGCGCGGGGAAAGTGGGTTCTTCCCCGGGAGTAGAGCAGGGGAGTGCGCCGTTTCCCACGGGCAAGGTGCCGAAATTCCAGATCAGCCAGCGCGCGGATTATATCAATAATGATCTGTTCGAGTGGGTGCAGTTCAATCGCGCCATCATCAATACACGAGATGAGCCTTTGGCCGATGGACGCAAGTATCGCCGGTTACACCTACTCCACGGGGATACTTCCGTGCTTCCCTCTACTTTGGCCCTCAAGGTAGGCACGACCGCCTTGGTTCTTGATTTGCTGGAGATTGATCAATTACCGGAGATCGCCTTGGCTGATGCGGTGATGACCTTTCACGTGCTGTCGCACGATATCGATGGCCCCTGGCTGGTGCATTTGAGCGATGGCCGACAGATGGATGCGTTGGAACTGCTCGACCTCTACCGGCGCAAGGCCCAGAGCGAGTTCGGTGGGCGCGATGAGGAAACGGACGATGTGCTGAGGCTGTGGCAGGGCACAATCGAGCGCCTGTGCAAGAAACGCGAAGAACTGGTGGGGGTGGTCGATTGGGTGACCAAGCGATGGCTGTTCGAGCAATTCATAAAGGAACAGAATCTGGACTGGGATGATCCGTGGTTGAAATCGCTTGATCTTGAATTTCATCACGTGTCACCCGGACGCAGCCTGGCCTTGCCGCTGGACAAAAAAGAAGCGGGTTGGTCACCGGAAGCTGAGGAAATCATCCATGCGATGCAGGAAGCACCGAAGGATACCCGAGCTGGCCTGCGGTCACGTCTCATGCGGGAACTAAATCAGCGTGCGTTGCGGTATTATGTGGATTGGGAGGTGATGGATGCCGCCGGAATCAAGACTTTGGAACTGTCCAATCCATTCGAGGTGAACTCACCGGAAGCAGAGGCGTGGTTGGCCCTGATCAGCGGGGCTACGGCGAATTCTTTGTCCAACCAGGAGCTGCCATAAATAGCTCAGGCGTGGTTTCCCGCGAAGCGAGGATGAGGCCATACGGCCCCTGTTGGAATCTTTCTGAAGCATTGGCGGTGCAATTTACTTGCCGCTTTATGCCCGGGTTCCGTACTCTCACCGACAAATGGGTCCGAAAGTGGATTACCACTACGGCCCTATTTTGTCAGTCAGCGCGCGAGTAGCTCAACTGGATAGAGTGACGGTCTCCGAAGCCGTAGGTTGTGGGTTCGACTCCCGCCTCGCGCACCACTGGCAAAAACCAATCAGTGTTCTGCCGCCGCCTGCGGTCTATTAAATGAGCCTTAAACGCTTTTACATCCCAGGACAGGAGAAAACCCATGAGGTTCCCGAGGATGAATTACCGCCGGACAAGCGCAAAATTCTGGTATTGGACGACGACAAGGACTTCATTTTTATCCTGCGCGAGTTCCTGCTGGATCAGCATTTCGAAGTGGTAGCCGTGGAGAACGGAGTGGAGGGCGTGAAGCATGTGATGGCCACCGATTTCGACGTCATTTTGTGTGACATGGCCATGCCCAAACTGCCGGGTGACATGTTTTATCTGGCCGTGGAACGCACCAAACCACATCTCTGCAAACGTTTCATCTTCATGACCGGTCATCGGGGCGACCCGAAGATCGATGAGTTCATCCGACGCGTGAAAGGCTTGATGTTGTGGAAGCCGTTTGAGCTGTACATGCTCACCGAGGCCATCCAGACGGTCATCAAAAAGAACAAGACCTGAGGAGAAAGCGCCCGTCCAAAAGCTTAAAAGCGCGCGAGAAGCGTTAAGCTCTGAGGGTGTCGGTTCCATTGCCTCAGCGTTGATTTTATCAAGGAAGTTCACGGATTGCATGCCGTTCGAAGCCTTGAGCCTTGGATTTGAAGTTTTTCCTGCTTGTTTCAGCCGTTTCCTCCGCTAGAAATGACGCCTCGTGTCGTTAAAACCGAAAGTCAAATTGGGTGTTCTGGGGTCTGGTAAGGGCTCCAATATGGTGGCCATCGCGGAGGCGTGCGCCGCCGGGAAGCTCAATGCCGAGATCGCCATGGTGGTGAGCGACGTGGAGACTGCGGGCATCTTGGACCGCGCGAAGGAACGAAATCTGCCGGCCAAATACATCGCGCCGGGCAAGTTTCGCACGAAGCTGGATGAGGTGGCGGAGCGGGAATATATCGCGGCGATGCAGTCGGCGGGAGTTGAATGGATTGTGCTGGCGGGCTTCATGCGCATCTTGAAAGGTGATTTTCTCCGTGCATTCGAGGGCAAAGTCATCAATATTCACCCCTCTTTGCTGCCGTCGTTCCCGGGGTTGGAAGCGTGGAAGCAGGCGTTGGACTACGGCGTGAAGCATACGGGTTGCACGGTTCACTTCGTGGATTCCGGGATTGATACCGGAGCCATCATCGCTCAACGCACGGTGCCGGTGATGGATCATGACACGGCGGCGACGTTGCATGAACGGGTGCAGGTGGCGGAACGGGAATTGTATCCGGAAGCGCTTGGCCGACTGATAAACGGGGGCGTCAAAGTGGTTGGACGCAGAACGGTCAGTCAGTGATGGGTAGATCGTTGATGGAAAGATTTTTTTGAAATGAGCAAACAGGTATTAAAGTTCGGATTGCCGAAGGGCAGTTTGCAGGACGCCACCATCGAGAAGATGGCGAAGGCGGGGTTTAACATCCAAGTGAGCAGCCGCTCGTATATCCCGTATGTGGATGACGTGGAGCTGGACATCCGGCTGATTCGCGCGCAGGAGATCAGCCGTTACGTGGAGCATGGTTACTTGGATTGCGGCATCACGGGGCACGACTGGATCAAAGAGAACGGCTCGGACGTACAGGAAGTGGGCGAGTTCATTTTCAGCAAGATTTCCCGCCAGCCGACGCGTTGGGTGCTCTGCGTGCCGGAACAATCTCCTGTGAAGACGGTTAAAGATTTGCAGGGCAAGCGGATAGCCACAGAAGTGGTGAATCTGACGAAGTCCTACCTCCGGAAGAACAAGGTGAAGGCAGAAGTGGAGTTCTCTTGGGGTGCCACAGAAGTGAAGGCGCATGAGTTGGTGGACGCGATTGTGGAAGTGACGGAGACGGGTTCCTCGTTGCGCGCCAACAAGTTACGCATCGTGGATAC
>JAJNBN010000198.1 GCA_021156225.1 Verrucomicrobiota bacterium
GGCTCCACATACAACGGAGCTTCATACACGGGCGTCGTCACTTTGAGGCTGAGCAGATAGGCCACCAAGGCCTTGGCTTCCGGCTTGGGCACGACTTCATAGCCGTCCTTGGCCGCTGCGGGCGGCAGTTTCAAGGCGTCAGGTGAAGGCGTGCGGCCAATCCGGCGCTCTTCAAACAGGAACCGGTAGGAAGGCATCTTCGAGTTCGGCACTTCGGCGGTGGGAGCATAGAGATGGTTATAGTGCCAAGAAGCGACCGGGCGACGTTGACCAACGCTGGCCAAGTCAGGTCCGATGCGTTGCTCGCCCAACATGGCGGAACGTTCGAAAACGTAATCGGCAGCCACCGTGCGGCGCACACCCCAGCCCCGAGCCAAGTCATGTCCCAATGCCCGGATACGTTTCTCGGCCTTCGGCGTGTTCTCGGGATCGTCGGTCTTGATGCCATCGATCTCGGACATTACTTTGTCGGCTTCTTCCAGCGTGAGATGGTCCAGCACCGTTTGCGGAGTCTTGGAGAGCAGCTTGCTCAGGGCGCCGCTGGCTTTGCCGCCCAACTGCGGATTGTGCTTGGCGATGACCTTGGCCAGATCATTGGTGTTTTCACCGGCCTTCAGGAGCACGATCTCAAATTCGGCATCCGTCTGGCGGACCTGCTGGCTGTGGCAGTAGTAGCAGCCTTGCTGGCGATAAACTTCCGCACCTTGCTGGGCATGACCAGGCCGGGCAGCGGGATAGAGACCGCCGCTGACATCTGCGGCCACCGGTTTGATGGAGCCCAGCTGGAGCTGTGGCATGAAAATCATGCCGAACCAGGACGTGACCAAGGTCACAAACACACCGAGAAATACTAAAGGACCTTGGTTCATACGGTGGCCTCCCGGGTCTTGGCCTTGGAATCATTGATGCAGGCCAGCGCTTGCGCCTTAGCCATGCGGTAAAGGAGCACCTTCACATTCACCAGCAAGAATAGACCGCCAAACATCCAAAGCAGGTCGCCGAGAGTCGAAGCACGGAAGAACTTCAGGCTCGTGAGAGTGACATCCATGAAGTCGGCTTCCGAAGAGAGCTTGGAACCTTGAATCCAACCCGCGAAGCCCAAGGCAAGAACCAGGAAAATCACGCTGATCAAGGCCAGAACAAAGTGCAGCTTGGCCAAACGCGGAAACGGCCAGTTCACACCGGTCACTTGCGGGATAATATAATAGATGGCCCCGAGAAGAATCAGCGAGGCGAAGCCCATCAAAATCAATTTGCTCTGGGCGGCAGTGAAGTAAGTGAACTGGAGGATGTCGCTGATTTCAGGCACCGAGCCGATGGCTTTCATCAAAATACCGGCGAGCAACGCCAGCGAGCCGGCCACCATGAACTTCTGCGTGACGCTCGAGCTCCACGAAGCGTAGTCACTGTCCAAGGTGGCGTGGATATTGAAAGCAAAAGCCAGAATGGGAACGACCGTCAGAAACGCCATCACGGTGCTCAAGGCGGGCAACCAGGCCGGAACCGGCATGCCGTGGTGCATACCACCGATGCTGCCGAACATCAGTAACAACCAGAAAGTGACCAGCGCGTAGCTGCGATTGGCGAGCGGCTTGGCCGCGAGCTTGGGAACAAAATAGAACGCGGCGGCAATACCGATGCAGCCCAACCAGATCGTCACCAAGTTATGCGCATACCACTGATGGACCACCGCTTGCATGACACCCATCGTCGGGAACCAGTGAATGAGAGCCAGCGCCGTGGCATAAATCCAGGGGAACCAGAACAGCGCAGCCAGCAAGAACCATTGCGACGGATACATCTCTTCGGTCTTGCGTTCGGCAAACGTAAAACCACCGACCATACCGATCAATACGTAACCGGCGAACAAGACTGCGGCCGCATATTTCGGGAACTCGAACCATTCGTAACCCGTACCATCACCGATCATGATACCGATCAAGCCGAGCGTGACCCCGAGATTCCAGAAGATGCCACCGACGGCGGCGAATCCGCCCTGTGACAAGGTCGTGCGACCCAAGCGGGCGATCAACCAGAGCATGACACCCGCCGCTGCCTGCACGATGAAACCATACAGGAGAGTGTTGAAGGCCGCACCTTGCACGTGGCCGTAGGTGAAGAACGGGCAATCCGCCATCAGTGTCGGCATGTGCATCTTCACCGAGGCGATGAACGCCAGGATGGAGCTGATGACCAGCCACGCGGCGGAACTGCCGAACAGCACCAGCAGGGGCACGCGGCACGAAGCATCAATCTCCTCCGGTGTCGCCACCGGGGCTGCTGCTTCAATATGGTTAGGGGCCGAACTCATGTCGTCTGCTCTCTAAGACTTGCTAGATTAAGGAGCGGGAGGCGCAGGCGGCGCTTCGTTCAATTTCTCGACCCGCTTGAGCATCTCGGCGCGGAGCGCCTTGGGGTCCTTGTACTCGGCCAAGGTCAATTCGATGGCGCGGTCCACGGGCACACGGACAAAACCTTTTTCTTTGTTCTGCCAGGCGTATTCCGACAACACCTTGTTTTCTTCGGCGCGCAGATCTTTAAGATTCTTGGCGCGCTCGGTGGCGCGGGCGGCGGTCAGGTCAGGCGTGGCGGTGTAGTTGCGCATCACGCGGACAAAGCCGTAGGTGATGAGGAACGTGCCGACAATGCCGATGCACCACGCGATGCACTTCGGACTGATACAACCGCAGCAGCTGGATGATTTGCTCATGGGCTCTTCGGTTTAAATTAGTGTTTGGCACCGGCCAGCTTGGACGAAGCGGGCGGCACATACATGTCCAACGCCTCGGCGATGCGCGGATCTTTCTGCGGCATCACGGGGTGGGCGTTCAACGATTTGACGAAATAGATGACATACAGACCCACGAGCAACAGCAGGATGCCCAAGTCCATCAATTGCGGCATGAAGCCGAACGGACGGAGCACCGGCATGACGTTGTAGGTCACGTCGAGGTAATGCATCACCCAGGCCCACGCGATGATCGGGGCCATCCACCAGACCTTCAACTTCAGGTCGATACGCAACAGCGCGAGGAACGGAATGAAGAAGTGGCCGAAGATCAGCAACACACCCAAACCGAACCAGGAACCCTGTTCGCGCCAGAGGAAGAAGAACGTTTCTTCCGGGATGTTGGCGTTCCAGATGATGAAATATTGGGAGAACGTGATGTACGCCCAGAACACGGTGAAGGCGAACAGCAGTGAGCCAAGGAAGTAGAACGTCTTTTCCCGGGCGAAACCTTGCAGCGGTCCCTGACGTTTCAGGATCAACGCGATGAGGTAGGTCGTGCCGATGGTCACCCAAGCCGTGCCCGCGAAGTATTGCACACCGAACATGGTGGAGAAGAACTCCACATGCAGCGCCTTCACCCACATGATGATGGCGATGGTGAGCGTGATGGCGAAGAGCCAGATGCCACCGCAAGACCAGGCCCGCATCTTCTTGGTGCATTCGGCGGAACCGTTCTCGTCCTGTTTCACCGACCAGTAACGGAGGCGGTTGGCCAGCAGCCACCAGACACCGAGGCAAAAGAGGCTGACCACCACGAATCCAGCCTTGGTCATCAAAGCACCCTTGGCATGAACGGCATGATTTTCATGTCCGGCATGGGTCATCCATTTATAGGGATTGCTCTCTTCCGCAAAGAGCGCCAAGCCCATGATAGGCAGGAATGCGATCGCCATCGGACCAGCGAGGCTGGCCAAGGCTTCCGTGATGCGGCGTGTGGGCACCGACCAGCTCGCATCAAAGAGATGATGCAAGAGTGTCAGGAACAGGCCACCCAGCATGAAGCTGAGGCAGAACACATAAGCCGTCAGATAGGAGAAGCCGAATTGCTTGAGCACCGGGATGGCGTGCTCGGCGTGTTCCGGCTTGATCATCAGCGAAGCCCCGGCTCCGAGAACGGTCAAGACGATGCCGGCGATGACCAGCTTGGTCGGCACTTTCCGCCACGTGGACATGTCCAGTGGGGCTTCGGTATGGGTAGTCGTGTGCGAAGCCATAAGATTATTTGTTCAGGGATGCGCGGTTCGCTGCGGGCACATCATCAATGGTGGCGAGCCGGCTGCGTTGCAGGGCGCGCATGTAGGCGATGATCGCCCAGCGGTCATTGATATCGATCGTGGACCCGTAGGGTCCCATCAGGTTTTTGCCGTGCGTGATGGTGTTGAAGATCTCACCATCAGTCATCGTCACAAGCCGGGCATCATGGAAGTTGGCGACGGCCACCATGCCGTATTTGGTGGTGACACCCTTGCCATCACCCTGTTTGCCGTGGCAAGGAGCGCAACTGATATTGTAGCGCTCATGACCGCGGTTCATAAGTTCCGCCGTGACCGTGACAGGGATCAATTCCACCCAGTTCGTCGTGCCGGTGATATGACCGGTGTTCTCCGGACTGTCCTCGTAGGGAGAACCACGGGAAATGGTGCCTTCCACCTTGAGTTGCGAGCTCTTGCCATCGGCGAAGAACTGGTTGCCCGTCTGCGGACGCAGCTTCGGCTGGCGGTCCATGTCCGGGATGATCTCCAGCGGCGGCTTGAGGGACTTGTCCCCCTGCCGACCCGCGATCAAGAAGACCGAGGCCACTGCCAGAACCAAGAAACCTAAAAAGTATTTCATTCCTTATTCCTCCACGAGTTCGATGCGTTTGCTGCCCAGCTTCTCGAGCAACTCGCGGGTTTCCTTGGGTGAATACTTCGGATCGGCGGTCTCGATCACGATGAAATATTTGTCATGGGTCACCAGCTTGAAGCGGTCGTGCTTCAACAGCGGATGATTCAGGCGCGGCAGGCGGTTCAGGAACAGCATGCCCAGCAGGGCGCCGAACGCACCGAAGAGAATCGTCAACTCGTAGGACGGCGGGAAAGCGCCGAACGGGCTGAACATCGGTTTACCGCCGATGAGGATCTTGTAATCGACCGCGTTCGTCCACCAGATGAGCAGCATGCCCGAGGTGTAACCGGTGACGCCACCGATGAACGAGAACCAGCCGACCTTCGAATTCTTCAGGCCCATGGCCTCATCCATGCCGTGGATGGGATACGGGGTGTGCACGTCCCAAACCTTGTATCCGGCATCGCGAACCTCTTCGGCCGCGTGCATGACATCGGCGGGTTTATCAAACTCGGCCAGCAGGCCGTATGGTTTGCTCGCTGACATTAGTGATGTCCTCCGTCTTTGGCACCACCCAGCGGGTGATGCGGGTCGGCCTGCGGTGTGATGGCTTTCACTTCACAGATGGCGATCATCGGAATGAAGCGCATGAACAGCAGGAACAGGGTAAAGAACTGACCAAACGTCCCGAGGAACATGAGGATGTCCACCCAGGTGGGCGAGTACCAGCCCCAGTTCGCGGGGAGGAAATCGCGGTGCAGCGACGTCACGATGATGACGAAACGCTCGAACCACATGCCGATGTTCACGATCAATGACATGATGAAGATGAACCACAACCGGCTCCGGCACCACTTGAACCAGAACAATTGCGGGATGATCACGTTCGGCAGGAACATCCACAGGTAACCCCAGTAGTAAGGCCCAGAGATACGGTTCAAGAACGCATAACGCTCGTAAGGGCTGCCGCTATACCAGGCGATGAACAACTCCATGATGTAGGCGTAACCCACGATGGAACCGGTCGCCAGCACCACTTTGCACATCAGGTCGATGTGGCGCATCGTGATGATGTCTTCCAGCTTGCACAGCGTGCGGAGCGGGATGAGCAAGGTCAGCACCATGCCGAAGCCGGAGAACACGGCACCAGCGACGAAGTACGGCGGGAAAATCGTCGTGTGCCAGCCCGGCAACTGCGAGACGGCGAAGTCCAAGGACACGATGGAGTGCACGGAGAGCACCAGCGGTGTCGAAAGACCGGCCAGCAACAAGTAAGCTTTTTCGTAGTTGCTCCAGTGACGGTTGGAGCCGGTCCAACCGAAGGAGAACAAACCATAGGCGAACTTGCGGACCTTGGTCTTGGCGCGATCGCGCATGACCGCGAGATCAGGAATCAAACCCATGAACCAGAACAACACGGACACCGTGAAGTAGGTCGAGACGGCGAACACGTCCCACATCAGCGGCGAACGGAACTGCGGCCAGATGTCATTCGAGTTCGGGATCGGGAACAGGTACCAATCGTACCAGATACGACCGACGTGCAAGGCCGGATAGATACCGGCGCACATCACGGCAAAGATGGTCATCGCCTCGGACGCACGGTTGATCGAGGTACGCCATTTCTGCCGGAGCAGGAAGAGAATCGCGGAGATCAACGTACCGGCGTGACCGATACCGATCCACCAGACGAAGTTGATGATGTCCCAACCCCACATGACCGGGTGGCTGTTACCCCACACACCGACGCCCACGGAGATCTGGTAGCAAACCATCGCGCCCATGGCCCCGTAGAGGATGAGGCTGGGGATCATCATGGCCCACCACCACCAAGGGGTCTTGCCCTCGATGACAGAGGCGACGCGGTCAGAAAGCCAACCGATGTCGCGTTGTTTATTGACTAATACTTCGCGCTCCAGCTCCACGGGGGGAGCCTGGACCTTGAAATTAGCTGGAATCGCGGCTGCGTCTGACATTAGTGCGTTCCTTTCTTGGACTCACCGGCTTTCGGAGCATGGTCATGTCCGGCATGATCCGCATGGCCGTGCGCTTCAAAACTGTTTTCTCTCTTGAGCCATTCCTGGGAGGTCCCGGGAAACTCT
>JAJNBN010000199.1 GCA_021156225.1 Verrucomicrobiota bacterium
CAAATCCCACTTCAAATAATCCGGCACCGGATCGGAGCCCGTCGGACGCTCACCACCCTGCGGCCAGATCGGCCGGTTCGACCACGCATGCGCCTCCTTCACCTTCCCGATCACGCCGCTCTGCACCGCCTTCACCAGCGAGCGATACCCCGTGTGACTGTGATTCTGATTCCCCATCTGCGTCACCACCTTGTACTTCCGCGCCGCTTCCGTGAGCACGCGCGATTCATAGATCGTGTGCGAGAGCGGCTTCTGCACATACACATGCTTGCCCAGCTCCATCGCCGCCAGCGCGATCGGCGCATGCATGTGATCCGGCGTGGACACCGTCACGCCATCGATATCTTTTTGCTCCAGCAACTTCCGCCAGTCATGATACTTCTTCGCCTGCGGATACTTCAGTGCGGACGCTTGCAACGTGCGATCATCCACATCACAGATCGCCACCACGTTATTGTTCACCCCCGTCTCCGCGATATCCCCCGCCCCTTTCCCGCCCACGCCCACACCGGCCAGATTGAGCCGCTTCATCGGCGCGGCCGACCGCGTGATCGCCGGAAAACCCAGCGCACTGATCGCTGCCGAAGTGACCGCCAAACCTTTGAGAAAACGACGACGAGATGTCTGATGCTGATTATTCATAACGTAGCTAGTGCCGAAAGAGGGACGTTTTCGCCAGCATGCGGATTCGGATAAAATTTCCCAAGCGAAAATTCCTCCGCGAAGATTTTATTTTCGACCCTGTCCCCGTTGTTTTTCTTTGTCATACCGCCGGCCTCCTTAAGCGCGCAGTCCGCGCTGTTAAATTACTACTATGGCTAAGCTATCATTTCCCCCCACCCACGAATTGTCACACTTTTGTCATAAAATGAGCATCTGCAATCAATTGATCCGCAACTCTTTGAAGGGCGGGTTGTCCCAACCCGCACCAGTCCCCGGAACGTGCCCGTCTCGGGCACAGCAACGTACCTAAGCAAAACTAACCCTCAAAAACGCAGATAAACTCCCGTGCGCAAACGCCAACTAAAACTCCCCGGAGCGCCGAACTCCATTTCGGCAAACCGCTCATCCCTCTACTAGCGCAGAGCGCTAAACTCATATCAACTCCACCATCTGCCAGCCGGGCAGTCTGCTTGGGGCAGCCAAGAGATTAAAATTGCTGGCAAGCGGCGTATGCTCCGCTGCCTCCGTGCATTTCCAGACGGCCTCGCCGTAGGCACATATAATGGCGTCATCATCGGCCCGAAATGGCAACCCCTCCCCCTCATTGATGAAGCCTGGTACGCTGAGCACCCGTAGCCCAGATCGCCCGTCTCTCGTTGCGCCGGCTTCCTTCTTTGGAGCGCGGGTTGTCTCAACCCGCAGCAACTCTCCTAAGCAAGTCCGCCCTCAAAACGCCCGCGCCTCCCGCACGCACATGAATTGACGTACCCCTTCGGAGCGCCGGTCTCCGACCCGGCGCGATTCTCACAAAACTTTTTATCCACCCAGGTGTTCATAAAACCAGACGGGGCCAGCAAACATCCTCACCATACATACATGTTCTCAGCCCCACCCTCGTTTCATCTGTGCCTGCTGATATTGTTCTTCGGGTGTTTGAATCTGCTCACCGCCCTCGCCGCCGAACCGCCCGCCGTCCTCGGCTACCGTCCTGCCATCGGCATCCCCGAGGAAGCCCGCCGTCAGGAGCGACTCGACGAAAAACATGGCCGCCAAACACTGGCCAGCCATCTCTCACCCGTGCTGGAATCTGTGTCCGTCCGCTATCACTCTCAAATTTGGACTAATCAATCCCACGCTAGCAACTACCTCGCCGGTCTCCTCGTAGATGCCAAAACCTACACTGCCACTCATCAATTCTGGTCCCAAGGCGTAGGCTCTCCCGAGCTTGAATGCCTCCTCACTTTCACCAACGGCCAGACGGGCAAACTCCTCATCGACGGTCCCTACATCTGTTTCCGCGATCAGACCAACCGCTGGTGGTTCGCCTCCGCCCAAGAACACTATGAGCAAGCGCATCCACGATCTTGGAAAAGATCAACCACTCCCATTCCCCAGACGACTGCTGCCAACTCCGTTCCCTCACCAGAAAGAACGCGACCTGTGCGCACCATTCCCACCCGGCCTTTGCTATCACCTCCCATCTCCGGCACCATTCCACCCGCACCGGAAGCCAAGCCGTTGCCCACCCCGCCGCCACCCGTCTATCGCATACCTCCCATCACCTTTGAAAACGAAGTGGACCGTCGCCCGCCTGATTTTTCCCGCTACCTGGACAGCGCCGCCTTCCGCGCCTACCTCCACGCGCAAACCAATGCCGTCGCCCATCGCCAGCAAGGCACCCAACTCCTCATCACCACCTTCCCCACCAAAAATGCAGGCGTGTATCAACTCACTTTCACCGGCGGCAACCTCATGCGCCTCCAACACCTCGAATACAGTCCCTCTGCCCAGGGACTGCTCGTAACCCCGATGTTGGAATCTCCCGTTCCCGACATCAGCAAATCATACGCCGAAATCCCGTCCGACAATGCCACCCCGCCCCTGTCCCGCCTTGTCCTCATCAGCCTTTATCACGGCACCAATTGGGTGACCTTCAGCTATGACCGCGGTTCCCTGCCCCGATACATAGAGGGCTTCTACGACGTCTCTCACCTGCGCTTGGAAGATTACACCGAGTAGGCACCCGCCGCTTCCCTCCCCGGAGCGCCTGTCTCCGACCCGGCGCGATTTCCCCATCTCAGACTCAATTTCTACGTCCAGCCTCCACTTTTCCAGTCACCCTCCCACTGCTATTGGTCTGCCGATTCGTGATAAAGTAATGCAAATCAGAAAGGTCCACGTAAGAACTTCTGAATGGAGGAATGAGCCGATGTACCGGCTCGCTCAGCACGGTATTTTCACTGAACTGACTGATGTCCCGTTGCAGCCATTCTCGCAAAACCGATGGCAACCAACCGGGAGGATGGATTTCCCGGCCTTCCCAATATTTCATGCTCATCACCCACGACTGCTCGGCTTGGTGGACCTCCGCATAGACGATCCGTTCTTCCCCATTTTTAACGACATAGTACTGGCGCGGCCAAACGTAGGTGACATTCCTCAGCCTTGGATCCGTCAGCGGACCGCCCAGCACGGAATATTCACCGTCTTTCAGCACGCCGTTTACGTCACAATAGGGAGCAACGTCCGAAAATCCCATGTAACTGATATCGCCTCCAGATTGGTTGATTAGCCGGAATGCCATGATCGAGCCATCAACTACGTTCGTTCTTCGTGCCTCATACCCGACAAATTCCAAACTCACTTTGCCCAATCGATTCAGCCCGTAATAATATTTGTACGTGATGCCCACCAGCAGCAACCCGCCTAAAACGAGCCCGATCTCCCTCCGCCGAAAGAATGCTTTGATGGCTTGCACCCGGCTCATGGCTCTGTGTTGTTTTTCTTTATGCTTACCTGTTTCAACTCAAAACTCCCATCCGCATTCGTGACCAACATCATCTGCATTCCGTTGGTCACCCCGCTGTTTGTGAACCTCCGATACTGCGCCAAAACGTATCGTTGTTTAAAATCCAAACCTCTCACCGTGATATCCACTGGGTCACTGGCCACCTGCATTCTCCGTCCTAAAGCAGGTTGCAAGGGGAACCATTTATGCAACCACGGCGGCACGTTATTCATCCACCAATCGCTCCCGTCCAAATCGTAATCCATCACCATTTGCCATGGTCCGTTCGCGTTCCATACACGTACATACACGATCACCTCGTCACCCGCAGGCAGCACAGGCATTTTGGACCACGAGTAGGGATGGTCCGTCAAGAGGTAGGGCGATTCGTAAGCCGGTCTTCCTTGCGCCCGCGTCCCCCCGCTTACCGGTCGTATCTCGCAATCCGGTTCCTGCGCCTTAAACCCATAATAGCGGATTTCCCCACCTGACTCATTCCTCAATCGAAACTTCGCCAGCGTGCCCTCCTCCGTGCCTCGACCACGCGTTATTATCTCCACAAACTCCAAGGTCACCGTGCCTTCCATGTTCATCCGTACGAAAGACCACTGTGTGAACGCCACCAAAACCAACCCCAAGAGCGCAAGCTTCGCTTCCCTCCGTTTCCACAACCGCAAGATGGCTGGTTTTCCATTCATCGCTTCATGGATTAGATCAATGTCTCTCGCACTTGGACGCCATCCCTTTTCATCCTTGGCAATGGAAACATACTTTCAACTTTCACTTTGCAGGACAAATCGGATATCCCGTGGGCTGGGGTGGCAATTGTCTGTCAGGCCTGGCCGAATTCGGAAGTAACGCATGCAAGCACCCATTAGTCTCGATCTGAAAGACTATCTCTTTGGGTCCGTAAACCCTTTTAAGAATAAATTGGTCAGGCAGAGCATTCGGAGGCATCACATAAGTCCATTTTCCGTTGGCATGTGTTATTGATACCGGCAAAGCACTCGCTGTGACCGAGTGTCCATTCTTGAGCTGGTGAGACTCTTTTGGAAGGGCGCGATATACTATCTCAAAAGCAACCTGGGCTCCTGAATTGTTGACAATGACAACATCCGTCTGTTGAGAGCAACTGGTAGCAGTTAACAATGCTGTTATTGCCACCAAATAAACAATTATTCTCATGTATCTATCCAATCACGCCCATCGCCTTCGTCAGCCAGAATTACAGCGCCTTTAAGCTCCTTTGCTTTTTGATCTGGCCATCGTGACGACAAATAAAAGCACCGGAACGGACAGGCACACAACCGCAGCGATCAGCAATATGTTGCTCGGCGGCGGTGCCGGAGAGAGGGATAATCCTTTATTCGCTGACGGCGCAGCAGGAAGCGGCGCGTTAGTCGGTGCCGCCGAAGCTGAGAGCGGTGCATTATTTGTTCGCGGCGGCGGCGGCGAACTCATCTGAACTAAATTTAATTTCCTATTTCCGTCAAAGAACTCCATTCCTCCCTTCGTGTGCAGAATCGTCAAGGTATTGGCATTCGTGAACTGTGTCGGGAAAAAGCTATCTTGGGACAACGGAGATCCCCCGATTTTTAAGCTGCGGACATAGAATTCTTGCGTCCTGTGCCCCCCTTCTGAAAACGGTTTGATGGTGGCCGGAAACCAAGGGTGAAAACTCTTCCGATATTCATAATCGACACCCACGCGTTGGTCGGGATCACGAGCCGCCCAGGTGACGATGCGTTCGGGCTGGCCAGCGGCCGTCTTGCTTTCGATCATGCCTTCAAATCGCGCTCCGTCGGCTCCTTGCGCAGTGAACATACCACCTCTCCAAACCAAGGTTGATCGATTGATCCGCGGATCCAGACCAAGGCCTGAAACGGTTTCACCAATCATACTTCTCTCCACCTCAATTTTGCGTTTCGCCTGTTTTTTGTCAGGCCACAGATTTAATTGGCCGTTGCTTAGCGTCCAAAAGGCATCAGCCCACTCCCCTTCCAGCAGATTGCGGGGGCGATGATTTTGCGGGGCTTCACCGATGACATCCATTTGCCGCAAAACATAGGCATTGGTTTGCAGGCGCAGTTGAAAAAATGGTCCGGTCGGCAGCCAATTCGTTACGCCCGGAGGTGGGGGCAATGCTACCAATATTTTCCTCTCGAAAACGATCTCCTCGCTAGGTGGGGGATTGGTCAGGAATTTTTTGAACTCCTCCAGCGCAGTTTGCGCCTGCAAACTTCCACCGCACAGAACTAAAGCTGAGCCCGCCAACAATGCGCACCAAAACGCAACCACCTGCCCGGCCCATTTACGAATACTGGACATAGTATTAAATCCTCCCCAGCGCTGTTCTTCGCAGCACCCTTGATTTAATGGACTCTCGCCTAAACCGCCCCATTCCGCAATGCCCAAACCGTAGCGCAGGTTGGTAAACTGCCGTATTGCCGTCTGGCACCAAGACGCCGAAACCGCTTCTAAGTTGCGGACTTCCCTACCGCAACGAAACCGGCAAACGGGTGTTTGTCTAAAAACGCATCACCGACAAAGGATTCCATAACATGTCCCAGCATGATCAAAAAGCCCATCCAGCGGCATTGGAACAGGCGAAAACCAACCTCCACCCCTTGCTCCCCTCTCAGATTCGCTCCCGGTTGTTTTGCTATCTCCCGATGTGCATTTTCGCGGGCGCCATTTATTGGGTGCTCGGCAGCGGCTTGCTCATCCTTTTGCTGCGGGTCGCGTTGCCCCGGTCGATCGCGTTCTGGCTGGGCATCATTCTGGCCGCCATTCTGACCACCTGCGGCATGATCTATTATGCGCGCCGGGTCGTTCACCGGCTTTCCCAGTTTCGCATCATGCTGAATGAAGACACCCTCTTCATCCGCGCCCAGACGTTTCACGGTTTGAGCGAGCATCATTTCCCCCTGGCGCAAATCGCTGAGGTCCAGTTTGGCGAAGGATTGAACCAAAGTGAGAAACTCATCAAATGGATGAATGGCGGCCCGAAAACCGCCTGTAACTCGATAAGTGAAGACGTAAAACGTGGCCGTCTCTACATCCGCTCCAAAAATGGGCCCTCCGTCGTGTTCAGCATATTGGACATGGCCTTTCCATCTCAATCGCTCGCCGTCTTGGCCGCGACTCTTGAAAAGATGAACATTCCGGTTAAACGGATCTACTGATTCTGTCAGACGCGCTGTGTCTGCCCCAGCCAGGTTGAAGCGCAACATCATGGGCCCTTCCCCCCATTTGCAGTCACCCCCTACAACCTATTTCAAACGTTGCTGGCCAAACAGCGAACACCTCGACAAATTCGACATCAAACAAATCTTCACCCAAGGCCCCTACGCCTTCGTCCGTTACGAATGCCAGCCCAAGGGCCAACCCAAATTCCAGAACACCGAGTTCTTCACCCTCGATGGCGACAAGATCAAACACGTGGACGTTTACTTCGGCTCCGAGACCGGTGAAGCCGCCGCTGAAGCCGAAATCCGCTCCGTCGTGGAAGCTTGGGCCGAAGGCATCCGGCAGAAGAACGTCGAAGCCGTGGCCGCTCACTTCGCCCCTGACTCCGTCGCCTTCTATCTCGCCCCACCCTTGGTAGCCGATGAACCGATCCGGAAAAATCTCACCGAATGGTTCGCCACCTTCTCCGGCCCCATCGGCTACGAACTACGCGACCTGAAGATCGCGACCAGCGGCGACCTCGCCTACTGCCACGGCCTGAACCATCTCACCGGCACCAAGACCGATGGCGAAAAACCCGACGTCTGGTTCCGCGAGACCCTCTGCCTTCGTCAAATCAAAGGCAAATGGCTCATCACCCACGCCCACGAATCCGTCCCCTTCTACATGGACGGTAGCTTCAAGGCGGCAGTGGACCTCAAGCCGTAGCTGTATTCGTTCTCAGCAACCAAGTTGCATCATTGCTTCAGATGCCGTAGAAAGTCGCCTGCAAACCGACCAGCCTTGGCATTCCGATGAAAATCACTTATCTGCGCAAAGCGAATAACAATGTCGTTTCTCATTGTGCTTGCGGTGATGGGCGAGTGACCTTTCCTCCACAAATGGACTGCCCTTGGTGCGGCTGTGGCTGGCTTTTCACCTGCATCACCTGCCGAAAAGCATTCACCTTTGCCGAAGCCGTGGAACTCGACAGCACTTGGGAACAATTGGCCAAGGAAGACTTGCTGGGACGTTGGCATGAAGAACCAAGTAAAGAAGACATCGCTTCTTGGGTTACCGCCATGCAGGAAATCCTGGCTGACATCGTAGCCGGACAAACCTATCTGATCATAGATGGGTCAATTTTTCCTGTGACAGCGACCGATGTGGCGTTCGATGGCTGGCATGCCCATCACGAGTTCA
Source organism: Verrucomicrobiota bacterium (assembly GCA_021156225.1). Taxonomy (GTDB): domain Bacteria; phylum Verrucomicrobiota; class Verrucomicrobiia; order Limisphaerales; family JAEYXS01; genus JAEYXS01. The sequence continues at coordinate 7,823 of JAJNBN010000199.1, forward strand.
GTGTTCCGCCGCAGGTCGGAGCTCTCACAGATAAAAACTCTCTGAATTCACAGCTAGGTAATCGCGAGTATTGGACTGCGACCGCCCATCCGCAGGAAGCAGAATAGTCACATATTCTGATTCTCATCCATTTTGCACCGCCCTTTGGATGCCAAAACTTGGCC
>JAJNBN010000200.1 GCA_021156225.1 Verrucomicrobiota bacterium
CCCTAGTGGATGGTGGCGGTGGTAACTTGTGGTGGTGCTCGGGAAATATGCTGGGCACGTTCCGCGAGGGTGAGTTTCTACAAGTGCCCACGGAGGAGGAACGGCTGCGGATGGGGGCGTCCACGGCGAGCGGATTCTGGTTGATCGAACGGAACATTTTACGGCGCTGGTCGGGGTTCAAGAAGGAGGAGGAATCGTGGACGTTGCCGGGCGGACTGGAGCCTTCGTTGATCACGGCGTTTTTCCGCGATCGTGAGGGAAATCTGTGGATCGGGACATCCGGCATGGGGCTTTATCAATTCATCGAGCAGGAAAAGGTGTTCCGTCATTTCACGAGAGAGCAGGGGCTGTCGCAAGATTCGATCTTGTCCATCGGGCAGGATAAGGAAGGAAATCTGTGGATCGGCACGAATGGTGGCGGGTTGAACCGGATGCGGGAAAGTGCGTTTGAGGTTTACGATGTCAAAAGGGGATTATCACAGAACAACGTTTTGTCCATCAGCGGCGGGCCCGATGGCTCGGTGTGGATCGGCACGGAAGGCGGCGGTCTGAACCGTTTGCGGGATGGCAACGTCCTGGCCTACCGGCAACAGGATGGCTTGCGCAGCCAGATCGTGTGGTCGGTGCTGGCGGATCAGGCGGGCGATGTCTGGGCGGGAACGAAGGATGGATTGTATCGGTTCAATGGCATCCGGTTTGAAGCGATCGGGAGAGGGAATCCGAACGTGACGGGCAACCTGCCGAACCAAGATGTACGGGTGATCTATGAGGACAGCAAGCGGCGGCTATGGGTGGGGACTTTCGGAGGCGGGTTGACGCGAGTGGTGGATGGGCGGGCCAGCAAGACGTTCAATTCCACGACCGATCCAGCCATCTTCCACAGCAATGATGTGCGGGCTTTATTGGAGGACGCCGAGGGCGGGTTGTGGATCGGCACGGGCGGTGGCGGTTTGATCCTGTTCAAGAACAGCGTATTCACGGTCTTTCGCCGGAGTGATGGAGCGGGGTTGGGCAGCGATTTCATCCGGGCGTTGTATCAAGACAGTGAAGGAGTTTTGTGGATCGGCACGAATGAAGGCCTGGTCTGCCGCAGAGGCGAACGGTTTTCACGGTTCTCCACGGCGGATCATCTGCCGGATGATGTGATCTCGCAGATCTTCGAGGATGACCGAGGAAATCTCTGGCTGGGGACGAATCGCGGTGTGGTGAAGGTGGCGCGGCAGGCGTTGCTGAGATTTGCGGCCGGGCGGGTGAAGAGTTACGTCAGCGTTCTTTACGACCGCTCCGATGGGTTGGCGGGCCGCGAGTGCAGCGGCGGTTTTCAACCTTGGGGATACAAGGGCAGCGATGGGAAACTTTGGTTTCCCACGAGCGATGGCGTTTCGGTGATCGACCCCGTGAATATCCGGCCGGCGTCGCGGCCTCCGCTAGTGGTGGTGGAGAGCGTGCTGGCCAATGGCGTGGAGATCGTGCCCCGGCGCTACACGAATTCTGCGGAACTGGAGTTGCAGACGGTTTACCGGGTGCCACCGGGGACGGACAAACTGGAGTTCCGCTACACGGGACTGAGTTTTGTGGCACCTCGCCGGGTGCGTTTCTCCTACCAGTTGAAGGATTATGACCCGACGGTGATCGAGGCAGAAAATCGGCGGTCGGCGACTTATCTGGATGTGCCGCCAGGGCGTTACAGTTTTCAAGTGATGGCGGCGAACAGCGAAGGCATCCCGAACGTCATGGGGAAAACCGTGGGTGTGCTGGTGCTGCCGCGCTTCTATCAAACGTGGTGGTTCCAGATCGGGACAGCGGTGTTCGCGATTTTTCTGGTGTTCATTTCCTTCCGTTATCTGACGGTCCGGAAACTCCGGCAACGGCTGGTGGTGCTGGAGCAGCAACGGGTGCTGGACCGGGAACGCACGCGTATCGCCCAGGACATGCATGATGATCTGGGGGCACGCATCACGCGCATCGGCCTGCTGACCGAACTGGTCCGGCGCAAAGCTCCCAAGAACGAGGAAATGGACAAGGTGTCCTCGCGGATCGAAGAAGCCACCCGCGAAGTGGTGCATACCTTGGACGAGATCGTGTGGGCGGTGAATCCCAAGAACGATACGCTGGACCGGCTGGCGGCTTTCATCGCGCAATATGCGGAAGACTATTTCGAGATTACGCCCATCCATTGCCGGCTGGACTTGCCGACGAACCTTCCGGCAGTGCCACTCTCGGCGGAAATGCGGCACAGCCTATTCCTGGTGGTCAAGGAGTCGCTGAACAACATCGTGAAGCATTCCGAAGCCAGCGAAGTCAAGATCACCTTGGTCTATAAAAAGCCGAAGCTGGAGATATTGATCGCGGACAATGGCAAGGGTTTCTCCCTGGAAGAGGCTGATCCCACCCGAAATGGCCTGATGAACATGAAAAAACGCATCGAGGATGGTGGTGGCAAACTCGATTTATCGAGCGAAAAGGGGAAAGGAACGCGCATCCGGCTGCAAATCAAGCTGGGTACGTAGTTTTGCATCTTGGAGGTGGAAGAGAATTGCCGTATAGTCTCCTTATTCCAAAACCAATTACGCATGGCCATCAAAGTTTCAATCGTCGAGGATGATGAGGGCGTCCGGGACAGCCTGGCCGCTCTGATCAATGACGCAGAGGGTTTTCAGTGTGTCAGCTCCCACGCCACGGCTGAGGATGCCATCCAGCATCTGCCGGAAAAAAAGCCGGATGTGGTGCTCATGGACATCAACCTGCCGAACATGTCGGGGATCGATTGCGTGCGGAAGTTGAAGGAGTTGGCGCCGCAGACGCAGATTATGATGCTGACCATGTATGAGGATCCCGAGCAGATCTTCAACTCCTTGGCTGCCGGAGCCAGCGGTTATCTGTTGAAGCGCACGCCTCACGCGAAGCTGCTGGACGCCATCCAGGAAGTGCAACGGGGTGCTTCGCCCATGTCGGGCAAGATCGCACGCGTGGTGGTCCAGTATTTCCAGAAGAAGAGCCAGCCGTCATCGGATTCGCAGGCGTTGTCCAAACGCGAACAGGAAATCCTGGAGCTTTTGTCCAAGGGCTATCGTTACAAGGAGATCGCAGATACCTTGAGCATCAGTTTTGACACCGTGCGCAGTCATCTGCGGAACATCTATGACAAGCTGCATGTCAGCTCCCGCACGGAAGCGGTGGTGAAGTATCTCAACAAATGACGGCCTCAGCGTGGCTGTAGAGGTTCATCGTTTCACCGCGCAGAAAGCCGATGAGCAACTGGCCGCTTTCAGTGGCGAAATCCACGGCGAGGCTGGAAGGTGCTGAAACAGCGGCGACGATGGGGATGCGTGCTGCCAGCGCCTTTTGCAAAATCTCAAAGGAAGCCCGGCCGCTGACTTGCAGGATGTGGTTTTCCAAAGGCCAGACCTCATTTTCCAAGGCGTACCCGATCACCTTGTCCACCGCATTGTGACGGCCCACGTCTTCTCGGCAGACAATCAGATTCCCTTGCAGATCGAACAGCGCGGCTGCGTGCAGTCCGCCGGTTTGCTCGAAGCCTGACTGCTGCTCGCGCAGACTGCGGGGAAGTTGCAATAGAATCTGGCGGTGCACTTGTGGCACCGTGGCGATGGGCGGAAAATGCTGGTGAACTTCCGCGATGGAAGCTTTGCCACACAGGCCGCAACTGGAAGAGGCGAAGACGTGACGGGTGAGTTTATCGAAATCGAGGGCGACGTCGTCAGCGGTGAAAACGTTCAGGACATTGCCCGTCATGGCCGCTTCGCCACTCTGGCAATGCGCGATGTGCGTCACTTGCTGGCGTGTGGTGATCAAACCTTCGGAAATCAGGAAGCCCAGCGCGAGTTCTTCATCGTGACCCGGCGTGCGCATGGTGATGGCGATGCTCTGGCTTTGCACTCGGATCTCCAGGGGCTCCTCTGCGGCCAAGGTATCCGGGGCGGATTCCAACTGGCCATCCGCACGAACTTTGATCACGGTGCGTTGCACGGTAGCGGAGTGCAGTGGGTCGGCGTTGGCAGGTGTGGTCACTGGGGAGAGTGTAGTGGACGGCGGATGGTTGCGCAATGCGCTGTGATTGTGCATTGAGCCGGAGGTCGGTTTCCTTTACATCAGGCGTTAACAACGGTTTTTGATGAACAAGTATCTTGCAGAGTTTTTTGGTGTGTTCTTTTGGATGCTCACCCTCGGGTGCGTCTCCATCAATGCGGGCGTGGGAACAATTCCAGCGATCGGCATCGGTGTGATGGTGGCGGTGATGACGATGTTGATGTGGCATGTCTCAGGAGCACACTTGAATCCGGCAGTCTCCGTGACGATGTGGCGCAGCGGTTTGCTGCCCGGCAAAGAGCTGGCTCCTTATATCGTCTTTCAATTTCTTGGCGCGGGTGCGGCAGCCGCAGTGATCAAGGTGCTCAAACGCACTGCGGTCTCAGGCAATCTTCAATCGCACCCGGTAGCGGTCTTTACGGCGGAATTTCTTTTCACGCTGCTGCTGTGCTATGCCTTGCTGCGCCTTTGCCGGCAACGTGAGAAGCTCTCTCCCGTGGCCAGTGGCATGATGATCGGCGCAATCATCACGGGCGGGGTCTTCGCGATGGGGACAGTGTCGGGTGCTTTGTTTAATCCGGCCACCACTTTGGGGTCGGGTATGGTGGGATTATTGCCGTTCAAAAGTTTGATCCTCTATTGGGCGGCACAAGTGATGGCGGGGTTTGTAGCCCCGTACGCCTATCGTGGATTGAATCCAGATCGGAAGTAAGCGATCTATCGTCGAACTAACTCGGTGCGGAGAACCGCAGCGGGTGTTGCCTCAAATCTTCTCGATGCGAATCTGACAATTGTAGTCCGGCACGCCACCCATCGTATCCACCGCGCCGCGACGGATGATGATGTTGCCTTCGGGCCACATGACTTGCAGGTTGCCCGGAGCGATGGCAGCGATGAAGACGCGGCCTTCGTAACGGCCCAGTTCATTCACCAGGGCGATACGGTCATCCTGTTTGAGATGCAGTGAGGAGGCATCATCCGGACTGATAAAGATGGCATCGCGCGCGGCTCCCGTGAGCGGATCGATCTCCGCGTAGATGAGCGTGTTGAACTGCTTGCCGCGTCGGGTGCTGACCTCAAAGAGACCAGCGGGACGATTTTTGCGGAGTTGGGGAATCTCCACCACGCGGAAATGGCCTTTGCCATCGGCAGTGGGGAAACGGCCATTGGCGCAGAGATGCGGGCCTCCGTATTGCACGGCATCCCCGGTGTCTTTCAGATTCTCGATGCCGCGATAGAAGGGGACCACTTTGGCGATCTCCTCGCGGATATCTGGACCATTCTCACATCCCAGCTCATCGGCCCGGTCGGGGTAGGTTGCGGCGGCGATGTCCAAAAGAATCTTCCATTCCGCGCGTGCTTCACCGACCTGGCGAGGTATTTCGGGGCTGAAAGCGATGCGACGTTCGGTGGTCGTCTCAATGCCACCGCCGTCCTGTTCGTAACGCGTCTTGGCGGGCAAGAGAATGACTTCCTCCTGCGGTTCGATGAACATCTGGTCCGTCAGGATGATATCCTGATGCACGCGCAAGGGGACATTGGCCATGGCCTTGGCGACGTAATCCGGCTCGGGCAGGGTGCGGAGGAAGTTGCCGCCCAGACAATAGAGCATGTCGAGTTCACCGCGGGCACAGCCTTCCACCATCTCGGTAGCGGGGAGGCCTGGCCATGAGGGAACTTCAAAACCGTAGTGATCAGCGAGTTCGCGCGCATTCTCCACCGTGATGGCTTTGCCACCGGGAAAGGCCGTGGCGTAAGCTCCCATCTCCGCGCCGCCTTGCACACTGGAATGGCCACGGATGGGCATGAGCCCGTTTTTATCGCGGCCCACATAACCACGGGCGAGGCCGAGATTCAGAATCATGGAAACACCATCGCCGCCGAAGGTGTGTTGCGTGATCCCCATGCTCCAGACGAGCACCGCGTTCTTCGCATCGCGGATGATCTGGGCGAATTCGAGCATGTCCGCCTGGCTCAAACCAGATTCACGTTCCAGTTCAGGCCAATCGTATCTGGCGACAGCGGTTTTCAGGACTTCAAAATCCGTCGTGTGGTTCGCGATGAACTCGTGGTTCAGCCAGCCTTCGGCGATAAGGATTTTCAGGACGCCGTAGAGGAAGGGAATATCGCCGCCTTGGGTGACCGGGAACCAGTAGTCTGCGATGTCCGTGCCGAAGAGCGCGCTGCTGGTCGTGGAAGGCACCCAGTAGCGCTTCATGCCCGGTTCCAGATACGGATTCACCATCACGACCTTGGTGCCCAGCACTTTGGCCTCGTGCAGATACTTGGTGGTGACGGGCTGGTCATTTGCCGGGTTCGCGCCGAAGAAAATGATGAGATCGGTGCCATACCAATCCTTGTAACTGCACGTGGTGGCGGCCACGCCGATACCGTATTTCATCGCGCCGGTGGAGGGCGAATGACAAAGGCGGGCGGCGTTATCGATGTTATTCGTGCGGAGAAAACGGGCGACTTTTTGCGCCACGTAATAAACCTCATTGGTCACGCCTCGCGAGGTGACGAAGAAAGCCAGACGCTTGGGATCGGCAACTCGGATGCGTCTACCGATGCGGCTGAGAGCATCATCCCAAGTGATGCGGCGGAAGCCTTTATCGCCTTTGCAACGGAGCATGGGATAGGAGAGGCGGCCGAGTTCGCGAAGTTGCTGCTGCTGTTGCTGGGAGAGCTTGCTGCGCAGGGCTTCGATGTCAGAAAGCAGGGTGTGATCGCACTCCGGCATCGTGTTGAGCCGGAGTAGATTCAGGCGCGTCATGCAGAGGTGGACGCCAGGAATGGTCCAGTCGTGCAGGCCCGCGACACCGAGGGCGCACCCATCGCAGACGCCTTTGGTGATGACCTTGTAGGCATAAGGCAGATTGTCGCGATTCTTCCAGATGATGCCGATCATGTCGCGAAAGTGCTTGGGCTTCGTCTCGCCCAGGCCGAAGGGGATGGCGGCGCGGAGCTTGGCTTTCCAATCACTTTCTATTTTGCGGCTGGGCATGGATTAATAAAAATAGTCAGAAACTGCAGAGGATTTCACATCCTTTGCAAACGAGCGAGCCGTGGGCTCTCTCACTCCTCACCCCGGCCCTCTCCTCGGCCGAAGTTCGGCTTCCAAGAGGAGAGGGAGGGGAGACGTCGTTAGCTTCGAGGGCTTACTTGGACTTCTTCAGACCTTTACCGGCGCGGCCTTTGAAAGTCAGTTCGGCGATGCCGGACTTATCCAGGCCACCGAGGCCCATCTTGGTCATCTTGGTGAACTGCTTATAAGTCGCGGTGGCGAGCGGAGCATCGATTTTCTTGTCCTTCACGAGGGATAGGGCGATGCCGGAGTCCTTCGCGGCGTGGGCGCCGGAGAAGAAGCAGGAGTGATCGCGGTTCATCATGTCCTCGCCATCGGTGACGAGCACGCGAGAATTCGCACCGGTCTGGGAGAAGACTTCCATGACCTGCTTGAGATCGTGGCCGAGCGCGGCGGCGAGGCCCAGGCCTTCCGCGAGACCGGCGGTGTTGATGTTCATCACCATGTTCACCAGTGCCTTCACTTCGGCAGCCTTGCCGGGTCCGCCGATGTAGCGCAGGAGTTTGCCGCCATCGCTTAATTTTTCGAGCATGGGTTTCACCTGGTTGAAGGTGGCTTGCTCGCCGCCGATCATGAGATAAAGCGTGCCGCTGCGGGCCTGGTTGATGCTGGAGGCCATGCAGGCTTCGAGCGAGGCGGCCTTGGCCTTCTTCGCGAGCTTGCCGACTTGCACATGGACCTTGGGCGTGAGCGTGGCGCAGTTGATGAACACGCGGCCAGCGGCTTTCTTCAGCAGGTTGTCCTTCTTGTTCGTGAAGATGTCGAGCTGGGCCTTGTCATCGGTGACGACGGTGATGATGACGTCGGAAAGTTCCGTGACCCCGGCGAGAGTCGTGCAGGCGGTGGCGCCGACTTCCGTGGCGAGTTCAGCAGCGGCTTCCTTGCGCACATCATAGACGGCGCTGACCGTGTAGCCGCATTCCTTGAGGCGACGGGCCATGTTGGCACCCATGCGACCGACCCCGACGAATCCAATTTTCTCTGACATAACTTGTGTGTTTTAGGCTTTAAGCATCATTGCCCGGGGGCAACGTTTTTGGAAATGTGACGATTAATTTTTAACGGAACATCACGGGCGTGCCAGATTTTTCTATGATAGTATAATACATGGCCAAGGTGTCATTCGCCGCCCGTCCATTCGGGCAACCTAGCCAGATATTCCGGACAAACGCCCTTAACAAAAAGGTGTCCCGCGGTGATCTTTTTAGCTGAAACCACGGCCGAGAGCGAGACGCCGGCGATGATGCCGACCAGCAGGACCGTCAAGCCGAGGAAAAACATCACCCAGCTTTCCATGGAACCCGACACCGCGATGATCAAGATGCCGAGCGCAAAGGACCCCCAGCCGCATGCCATGGCAATCCAGCGGTTTTTGCGATGCCGGTCACAGAGCCCGATATGGATGCTCGCCTTCTTTCCACTTAAGGAGGCGGCGATGGCGTAGATGATGAGATTGATCAGGATCAGCAAATAAAGCAGGGGATTGTGCCAGAACAGATTGCGTTTCAGCCGTTGCCCGGTGGCGGGTGCGTTGCACTTCACGCAAAAATCTGGGAGATCTGCATCGGGCGTCATGACCAGTATCTTGCCGGAACGCCAAAGACTGCCGAAGACGATGCGGCCGGTTTCCTTGAACTGTTGAAAAACAAACGGTTTGCACAGAGAGCAGATCAGGTGCCCTTCGAATTTTATAAGATCGCCTTCCAAATGAATCTTGCCGCAACGGCTGCAGGCGTGCCCTGATTGGCCATCGGGCAGCTTGGGCGGCACCATGGTGGGCATGGCTTTGCCGAAAGGTTGCCAATCAGCCATCCCGTCTCTCCAGATGAGCGTACTGGCATCGATCTCACCAGTAGCGAGGAGCGCCCGAAGCTGTTTCTGATCAACCGGCCCTTTTTGGACTTTGTCCTTGGCGTAATACCATTCCATGGCCACCAATTAGCCGGGCTTGCTCAAAGGTTCAAGTCTAACAGGTCGCATAGAGAAATATGCGCGGCGAGACTTGGTCGCCGCGTTTTCAGCCGTTGAAATCCTGTTCCGGGATGAACATAAACACCTTTATTATGTAGATTTCTCCAACCGGCCTTGGCGGCAGTTCCGGGAATTCCTTTGAAAATCTGAATTAACGAGGGAAAGCACACTATTTCGGATGCGTTACAAACCGGTTAAACGGGAAAATCCCGTTGACCCTGTGCGGTGTAGTTCACTATCTTAGCTCCCCGTTAACCACTCTATTAACTCTATGAGCAAAATTGTTCCTTTGATCAGTTCCGGCACGGCCGGTCCGCTGGGTGTTCTGCATTTGCCGCGTTTGTGGCAGAAAGTCTCTCTCGAAGCCGCTGGCAAGCTGG
>JAJNBN010000201.1 GCA_021156225.1 Verrucomicrobiota bacterium
GATTAGATGTCTGTTTTTGATGCTGTTGGATTTGGTGTGGGCAAGGTATCTGGTGAAGTGGTTTTGGTTTCGGGATAGGCGAGGCGCACGAGCAGGGGGGCGCCGCGGAGCAACCACCAAGCCAGGAGCAAGGGCCAGGAGAGCATGATCAAGGTGAAGAGTGCCTGTGGGACGTTTCGATTGGCGAACGCGCTGATGATCTGGACGATGGTCATCGGTAGCTGGATCAGGCCGTGGTAAAGAAATACGAGGCCGAGGATGCGAAGGGCGATTTTGAAGATCTCGGGTGGTTTCATTTGAGTAGGGTGATGGTGGCTATTGCGAGGCGTGTAGGAAAGGACGAAGAGGCAGGGTGAGATGCTACGGCGGACATCCGGGTGAATTTGCCGGAGCAAAAAGCGAAGTTACGTAAATTTCGGTTTTTGTAATTTGGACAAGGAGAGGCGGTTGCAAACAATCGTTCTGAAGGAGCGATTATTTTTTGACGAAATGATGAGTTTTTGGGATACTTGTCTTGTTGGAACAAGGAGTTGGCAGACGGTTCAGACGAAGTATGGCTGTCGGTCAGATTCCCCAACCTAGAAATGAAACGGCAACGCTGTGCCGAAGTGGTGAGGCGTTCAATAGGAACAAGGGAGGGAGTATGAGAAGGAAGAGGGGAAAAGGAGCGAGTGGTGGCGGGCTTGACGGTGGGCGCGAAGAGCCTAGGCTCGACGTCTCAATCATGAAATTTGCCGCTACGCCTATAGCCGCCTTTTTGCTGGCGACCACTTGTGTGACCCAAGCCGCCGAGCCCTTGGCTTTCAATCCGGCCGGGCCGTTTCCGTTGCTCTCGCCAGCGGAGGTGATCAAGTCCATGCAGATGGCGGAGGGTTATAAGATGGAGTTGGTGTTATCCGAGCCAGATATCAAGGAGCCAGCGGTGGCGGCCTTTGATGGGAATGGGCGGATGTTTGTGGCGGAGATGCGGTCCTACATGCAGGACATCGATGCCACGGGCAAAGACAATCCGGTGAGCCAGATATCGCTGCATTGGTCGAGCAAGGGAGATGGGAAATTCGACAAGCATACGGTCTTCGCGGATAAGCTCTTGTTGCCCCGTATGATTTTGCCGATGGGTCCGGGTGAGTTGCTGGTGAATGAGACGCATACGCAAGATATCTATCTCTATCGCGATACGAATGGCGATGGGGTATCCGATGAGAAGAAGCTCTGGTATGCGGGCGGTCCGCGCGGGGGCAACATGGAGCACCAGCAGAGCGGGCTCATCTGGGGGCTGGATAACTGGATGTATATGGCGGTGAACAACTGGCGTCTGCGCTGGCAGGGCTACGACAAACCGCCTTTGAAGGAATCGACGTATGGCAATGGCGGCCAGTGGGGTTTGACGCAGGATGACAACGGCAAGGCGTGGTTCGTGAACGCAGGGGGCGAGCGCGGGCCGCTGAATTTCCAGACGCATTTCATCTACGGGAATTTCGAAATCAAAAATCAGTTCGTGGACGATTACGCGGCGGTGTGGCCGCTGGTGGGACTGGCGGATGTGCAGGGTGGCAAGGGGCGGTTCCGGCCCGAGGACAATACGCTGAACCATTTCTCGGCCACGTGCGGACAGGAGATCTTTCGTGGTGACCGTTTGCCCGTGGATATTCGAGGGAACCTTATCTTTGGCGAACCGGTCGGTCGTTTGGTTCGCAGCACGAAGATCGAGGTGAAGGATGGGCTGACTTATCTGAGCAACCCGTATCCGAAGGGTGAGTTCATGCGCTCGACGGACCCGAACTTCCGCGTGATCAATGCGAACACGGCGCCGGATGGCACGTTGTATCTGGTGGATATGTACCGCGGCATCATCCAAGAGGGAGATTGGACGAAGGAGGGGAGCTATCTGCGCGGAGCCATCTTGAAGCATGGGTTGGAGAAGAACATCGGCAAGGGACGCGTGTGGCGGATTACACATAAGGATTTCAAGCCGGGTCCGCAGCCGAAGATGTATCAGGAGACCCCGGCGCAATTGGTGGCGCATCTATTGCATCCGAACGGGTGGTGGCGGGATACGGCGCAGAAGTTGATCATCTTGAAAGAGGACAAATCGGTGGTGCCTGCGCTCACGAAGCTGGCGAAGGATAATGCGAATCCATTGGCGCGCATGCATGCGCTGTGGACGCTGGAAGGTTTGAATGCGTTAACGCCGGAATTGGTGCGGGAGAAATTGAAGGACTTGAATCCCCAAGTGCGGGCGGCAGCGATCCGGGCGAGCGAAACGCTCTACAAGGCGGGTGAGAAGTCTTTGGAAAAAGATGTGGCAGCCCTGTTGCGCGATGGGGATACGACGGTGGCCATCCAGGCGCTCGGCACGGCCAAGCTGCTCAATTACCCGGAGTCCAAAGCGATGATCCAAGCGAGCGCGCTGGGGACGAATGCTTCGCCGGGCTTGCGGGAGATCGCGATCCAGATGCTCGCGCCGCGCCGGTCTTGGGGAAATGAATACACGGGCGCGCAGAAGAAATTGCTGGAGCGGGGCGATGAGATATTCAAGGAGCTGTGCTTCGCGTGCCACAATCCGGATGGCAAGGGCACGCCCATCGAGGGCAAGGAAGGGCTGACGCTGGCGCCGCCGCTTTCGGGTTCGCGCACGGTCACGGGGCATAAGGATGGATTGATCCTGGTGTTGCTCAAGGGATTGACCGGGCCGGTGAACGGCAAGACGTATGAATCACTCATGGTGCCGATGGAGAGCAATGATGATGAGTGGATCGCGGCGATCGCTTCCTACGTGCGAAACAGTTTCGGCAATCGCTCCAGCACCATCACGCCACAAGAGGTGGCGAAGGTGCGCGCTGAATCCAAGGTGCGGACGGAGCCGTGGACGATCGAGGAGTTGCACGCCGTGCTGCCACAGGCGCCCTTGGGCGGTCGCAACAAGTGGAAGCTGACGGCGAGCCACAATGAGAAAAATCTGGAGAAGTCTCTGGATGGAAACCCGACGTCGCGGTGGGATACGTCGGCGTTCCAAGTGCCGGGCATGTGGTTGCAGGTGGAGTTGCCGAAGGAGACGGACATCGCGGGCCTGGTGCTGGATACGGCGGGTTCGGCGGGGGATTACCCACGTGGTTATGAAGTGCATGTCTCGCTGGATGGCAAGGAGTGGGGCAAGGCGGTGGCCACGGGCAAGGGGACGACGGCGATGACGGAGATCCAGTTCAAGCCCACGAAAGCAAAGTTCATCCGGATCGGCCAGACGGGCGAGGTGAAGGGGCTCTTTTGGAGCATCCATGAACTGGATATCCTGGAGCCGCCGAGCCAGAAAACGATCAAGGCGAGCGTGAAGAAAACGGATGGAGGATTCGAGTGAGAGATATCAGAGAGGATTGCTGGCAGTTTCACGACGGCGGAATTCACGGGGAGTGATGCCGGTAAGTTGCTTGAAGTCCTTGCTGAAGAAGAAGCGATCGGAGTAGCCGACCTGTTCGGCGATCTCCTTCACGGCATCGGAGGTCTCGACGAGGCGGCGCTTGGCCTGGTTGATGCGCTCGCGGCGAAGCCAGTCGATAGGACTGGTGCCGAAGGCAGCCTTGAAAACACGGCTGAAATGCGAGGCGCTCATGCCCGCGAGCTTCGCGAGTTCAGCCACGCGATGGCGCTGGAAGTAGAAGAGCTTCATGCGCTCGACGGGAGCGCGTAGGACGGGGGGCAGGTTGGGAGTTTGCGGTGCGGGATCGCGCAGACGGGCGCAGAAGGCGAGCGCGATCAACTGGCCGATGGCAGCGTGGATGAGGGCCGGGGATTCCGGCGCATCGCTGGCCATCAGACGGAAAATTTCGCGGTAAAGAGGGGAGGCGGCGGTATGATCAAAGTCAGTAAAAGCGGGAGACTCGGTAACGGAGAGGATGTCACACATCTGGGCCAGACGCGGGCCTTCAATGCGGACCCAATAGACTTCCCAAGGATCGTTTTTCACCGCGCCATGCCCATGCGGGTGATGGCAATTAATCCACACGAACTGACCTGGGACGACATCATGGACCACACCGGCAATACGGACATAACCACGCCCCTGCAAACAAAGGATGAGTTCGTGGCCGGGGAAGTGGTTGCGCTGGATGCGATGGTCTGCCGCGCCAATAAGGTGGCCCGCCCGAGGGACGGTATAGAACACCTCCTGATGCACGGGATTCGGCGTGGCGAAGAGCGACACGGGAAAGCGGCTCTTTTTGGGCGGCTGGCGCATGGTTGGATAATACAACTTTACCGTCAGAGCGCTCCATTTATTTTTATAGTCCAAAGCGGCAGGGTATTCAGGATGAATTCACGTGCCATCCTATATGCTTGCGCTGCCGCCGTCTTTGCTTTGACGGCCCTGCAGTGCGTGGCGGCAGAGGCGGTGAACTTCAGCCGGGATGTGGTGCCCATTCTGTCGGATAAATGCTTCGCCTGTCATGGGCCGGATGCAGCGCAGGCGAAGGGCGGGTTGCGGCTGGATCAACGCGACAGCGTGACGAAGCCGGCCAAGTCGGGCGCGATCGCCATCACGCCGGGCAAGGTGAAGGAGAGTGAGCTAATGGCGCGCATCCTCACGACGGATGAGGATGACCTGATGCCGCCGCCTAGTTCGCACAAGGCGCGACTCACGTCGCAGCAGGCGGATATTTTAAAACGGTGGATCGAGCAGGGGGCGGTGTGGGGTAAGCATTGGGCTTTCGAGACACCAGTTAAGGCGGTGGTGCCGAAAGGGGTGGCACATCCGGTGGATGCGTTTGTGCGGCAGAAATTGGCGAGCGAGAAACTTAAGCCTGCACCCGAAGCAGCCAAGCATACTCTGATCCGTCGCGTGTCTTTCGATCTCACGGGCCTGCCGCCTACACCAGAAGAGGTAGATGCATTTCTAAAAGACCGTTCCCCCGATGCATTTCAGAAAGTGGTCAACCGGTTGCTGGCCTCGGAGCATTTTGGCGAGCGCATGGCGATGTGGTGGCTGGATGCCGCGCGCTACTCAGATACAGATGGTTTTCAAGCGGATGATACGCGCACGAACTGGCCATGGCGCGATTGGGTGGTGGGAGCGTTCAACAAGAACATGCCCTTCGACCAGTTCACGAAGGAGCAGTTCGCTGGCGATCTCCTGCCCGATGCGAAACCGGAGCAAATCCTCGCGACGGCGTTTCATCGCAACCACATGACAAACGGTGAAGGTGGCCGTGATCCGGAGGAATCACGCGTGGACTACGTGCTGGATCGCGTGAACACCATGGGCACGGTGTGGCTGGGATTGACGCTGGGTTGCACACAGTGCCATTCGCACAAATACGATCCTATCTCGCACGCGGACTATTATCAGATGACCGCGTTCTTCAACAGCATCGACGAGGACGGCAAGGCGGGCAAAGCGGCGAAGCCGTATCTTTCCTATCAATCACCGCTGGCCGAGCGCGCGGTGAAGGAGGCACAACAACTCGTGGATGAGCGCAAGCCACGCGAGGCTCAGGCACGAAAAGTGGCCGAGGGACCGTTCACGCACTGGCTGACGAAGCAGGCAGCGGTGGTGAAGGATGGCTTCACGGCGTGGCATCCGCTGAAGGCATCGGAACTGGAATCGATCGAGGGAACCAAGCTCGCGCAAGAGGCGAATTATGCGGTGCTGGCGAGCGGGCCGAATCCGAATCACGACGATTACCGCCTCATGGCTCCGGTGAAATTGGCCCGCGTGACGGGCATCAAACTGGAGGTGCTGCCTCACGCGTCAAACACAGGAGGCGGTATTTCACGTGGTAAATCGGGTGAGTTCATTTTGACCGATATTAAGGTGCAGGTGCGGCGCTTGGGCAGTTCACAGATCCGCGACATCCAAGTGGCCGAAGCGGTGGCGGATGCGGCTTTGGACCAGAAGGCCGCGCGCGAGTATGGCGATATCAAAGGCGTGCTGGATGATGATCCGCGCAACGGCTGGACGACGAAAGGCCATGACCAGAAGGAAGCGCGCATGGCGGTATTTGCATTGGCCGAGCCACTGGCGCTGGATGCGGATGAAGAGATCGTGTTCGAGCTGCGGCATCGTTCGACCTTGGGTGATGCGAACATCGGTTACTTCCGGGTGTCGGTGACCGATCAGGCGGGTTCAGCGGTGCGCAGTGTGGAGACGGCACCTCTGGAACAACTCGCCAACGCCAGGCTCACCGACCTGACAAAGTTGGATGAGAAACTGCGGGCTAAACTGTTCGAGCAATTTCTGGCGGATTATGCGCCGTATCAGGTGGAGAAGAAATTACTGGAGCGGGCGAACAAGCAATTGGGTGAAGTCAAATCCGCCGCGGGCAAGTTGAACGTGATGGTACTGGCGGAACGCAAAGAGGCGCGCGATACGCATGTGCTCATCCGGGGCGTGTGGGATAACAAAGGGGAGAAGGTGCTGCGGGGTGTGCCTGCGGCGGTATTTCCTTGGTCGGAGAAGGAGGAAAAGACCCGGCTGGGATTGGCGAACTGGCTGGTGTCGCGGGATAACCCACTGACCGCACGGGTGATGGTCAATAATCTGTGGCAGATGCTGTTCGGTTATGGATTGGTGCGCACGCCCGAAGATTTCGGTCTGCAAGGGGAGCGGCCGACGCATCCTGAACTGCTGGATTGGCTGGCGGTGGAATTCATGGAGAGCGGTTGGGATGTGAAGCATATTCTGGAAGTGATGGCGACGAGTGCAACGTATCGGCAAAGCTCCGT
>JAJNBN010000202.1 GCA_021156225.1 Verrucomicrobiota bacterium
ATTTCAGCAAGATGTTACGTGAACGCAAAGCCTTCGTGTAGCGCTGCAAGGTGCTGAGGTAACCGTTCTGCGTTTGGGCGAGCAGGAGATCGAGGAAGCGGCGGCGGATGCGGGCGGTGCCTTTCACCAGTTGCAGGTCCTCGGTGCAAAACACCACGGTGCGGATGGTGCCGTAGTAATCGGAAAGCTTCTTCACCGCCTGACCGTCGAGGCTGAGTTTCTTTTCCTTAAGCGACCAATACATCTTCAGCTCATGCTCGGCCTGGCTGACGATCTTCGCCCCGGCGAACCAACCCATCTGACCATGCCGCACCATTTGCGCACCGCCCACACCGCGAAATGAACGCAGGGTAGAGAGGAGGTAGATGGCTTCAAGGATGCTCGTCTTCCCCTGCGCATTGCCGCCTAAAAGCAGGTGGAAGCCCGGGCCGAAGTCAACGTCCAGCCGGGCGTAGTTGCGAAAATCGCGCAGTCTCAAATGAGCCAGTTGCACAGTATGCCGATACTCTACCGCTTCGGTTCAAAGAAGCGAATGGCGGGGAGTATTGCGTTAGTGCGGGCAGGCAGCAAATGGATTGTCTCTGGGAGCGTGCCCGTCTCGGGCACAGCAAGGTATATACGCAAGTGTGGATTACGCTGGCTTAAAAGCTGGCACAAACTCTTTGTGGAACGTCCTCCACGTTCTATGAGCCAACTGGTTTTCGCACGTTGCTGTGCCCGAGACGGGCACGCTCCAACAGAAAGCACTATGCTATTTCGGTTCCGCAATTTTCATCGCAACAACTGCTCACTTCGCGGCGGTTGGCTTTAGAAACCAGCTCTTGGCCGTCGGTTCTGCTTTAAAGAATTTCAGCAACACCTCGGCAATCTTGCGCTGACCGGCAGGCGAGGGATGCGTGCCGTCATTGGCCACGTCCTCACGGGTCCACTTCAAGTCATCGATGCTGCGGCCTTCGGTTCCGTTCGTCCAGAGATAGGCACCCCAGAGCAGAACGGGCGCTTTCACCTCGCCTTTGCTGGCATCGAAATTCAAAACAGCATCACCATTGATCTGCTTCTCGATAAGCCAGCGGACGGAGAAGGCGCCTTCAAACGCAAAAGGCTCGGGGTTCAGTGGTGTGTTGGCGTAACCGGCGTAGATGCGGCTGGAGAGGTAGGCGATGCGGAGATTCGGGAAGGTCTTCTTCGCGTGCTGCACGATGAATTGCAGGTGCTCTTCCAGCTTCCGGGCGTGCGCCGGGAATTCACCCAGGCTCGCCGGACCCGCATGAGCTTGCTTGAGCCAGAGCACTTGCACTTGGGCTGGGGAAACACCCGCATTGCGCAAACGTTCTGCCAACACCGTCCAAGGGCTGGGCTGGCCGCGATCATCTTTCTCGCCGGTGAAAAGCCACATCTTGGAGTCACGCGCTCCTTGGGCGCCATCCACCAGCACGAGTGAATCGCTCTTGGCCGGATCGGCATTGGCCAGTCGCACGAAGTTGCTGAACTCCTGCGTGGTGTTCGACATGCCGATGGAGATGAGGCCAACTTTGCCTTTCGCGTCCGGTTTGCCTTCGGCACTGAGCGGTTGGATCTGTTTGGCGGCAGCTTGCGCGGCGGTGAGATGCTGGGCGGGAGGTTCGTTTTTACCTTCGCCATAGAGGCCGCCGGTCTGGCCTTTGTAAGTGCCTTTCACATCCGTCAGGGCGGCTTGTTTGAATGGCTCTCCACGCGGCACCGTGGCGGCGGGCTGCTGTTTGCCTTGGTTCTGCTGGCGCAGTTTCTTGGCGCGATCCAGATAAGCGGCTTCCTCGGCGTTCAGCTTTTCACCACGTTGATCCCGTTGAAAGAGAGATTGTGCCCTTTGCCAATCGATAGGTGGCGTATTGGTCTGGGCGAGCAGTTGCGCGGCCAATATGAGGAGCAAGACCGTGGGCAGGAACGGTTTCATAGGCAGTTATCTCTTAAGACGTCGGGTGTGGTAGGAGGTTACCATGGGATGGCAGACATGTCGGTAAAAACCTTTCGACCCGAGGACGGGGGCGGATTATCGTCGGCGGCATAAGCACTATGAAGCATTTCCTCTGGGTCTGTCTCTTGGCGTGCCTGCTCGGGCAGGCGGAAGGGGCGGAAGCGCCCAAGCCGTTCGAATTCATCGTGATGGGCTGCATGCCTTACTATCTGCCGGAGGATAATCAGCGCTTCCAGTATGTCATTACGGAGGTGAACAAACTGAACCCGGCGTTCTCCGTCCATTGCGGTGACACCAAGGGCGGCAAGGATCCCTGCGATGATCCTGTGTATGATCGCGTGCTGGGCTACTTCAACAGTTTCAACGGCCCCCTCGTCTATGTGCCGGGGGACAATGAGTGGACAGACTGTGTCGCGAAGACGGCGGGAAGCTACGATCCGGCGGCGAGCTTGCAGAAGATCCGTGGGATGTTCTTCAAAGAAGAAAAGAGCTTGGGGAAAACACCGCTACCCTTGGTGAGCCAGCGGCGGCAACCGGAGTATCAAGGTTATCCTGAGCACAACCGCTGGGAGATGGGCGGCATCCTGTTCACCACGCTGCATGTGGTGGGGAGCAATAACAACCACTTCACGAACAATCCGGCAGCCGTGAAGGAATTCGAGGCGCGGGACAAGGCGAGCATCGCGTGGTTGCGCGAGGCGTTTGCGACCGCGAAGAAGGAGAACCATCGGGCGTTGGTGCTGTTCATGCAGGCGAATCCGCTGGATGAACTGATGAAGCACAAGCCGCGTGGCTCCGGCTTTGAAAAACTGGTGCCCGCCTTGCACAAGGAGATGATGGGCTATGACAAGCCGGTGTATCTGTTTCACTCTGATTCGCACTACTTCCGCATCGACAAGCCGTTGCTGTCGCCGACCGGGCG
Source organism: Verrucomicrobiota bacterium (assembly GCA_021156225.1). Classification (GTDB taxonomy): domain Bacteria; phylum Verrucomicrobiota; class Verrucomicrobiia; order Limisphaerales; family JAEYXS01; genus JAEYXS01. The sequence goes on from JAJNBN010000202.1 coordinate 2,877, forward strand.
GTTGATCGAGAATTTCACACGCGTGGAGACTTTTGGCGGGCGCAACCTGCATCTCATCCGCGTGAGCGTGGACCCGCAGGCCGCGGAGCCGTTCACGGTGCGCCCGTGGATGATCGAGGCTAATCGCGTGGACCCGTCCAAACCCATGACCAAGTGATCACGACATGGCACCTCCGAACATTCCCAAACTGACTCCGGCAGAAGTGCTGGAGCGCGCCACCAAGGTGGTGCAGGAAGACCGCTTTCCGTATCTCGCGACGATTGACGAAGACCAGCCGCGCTTGCGCCCAGTGTCACCGGTGCGCACGGATGGCTTCACCGTTTATGTCGCCAATCTGCGGATGTATCACAAGACGGGCGAGATCATGGCGAACCCCAAGGTGGAGCTGTGCTATCTGGACGAGGGGCACAACCAAGTGCGCTTGACGGGCGTGGCCGAGGTGCTCACGGACCGGGCCTTGCTGCAAGAGATATGGGACGGCAATCCGTTGATGCGGAAGTATCTCGGGTCGATTGATAACCCAGCGCTGATCGTTTATCGCATCACGCCGAAGCAGGTGCGGTACATGCAGGAGTGGGCGCTGGAGTATTATGAGGTGGCGGTGAATACAAATAGTTAGTTCCGCCTCGTTATCCCGCATGCGGGACGGCCACGCACTCACGCCACCAGCTTCGGCAGGATCGTGTCCCTCGCGTATTCCAGGTCTTGCGGGAAATCGACTTCAGTCCAAGGGATGCCGGTGACATCGACGGCGCCGAACTGGCCTGCCTTTACGAGAACACGCAGGACGTCATCGTAGGAATCAGCGCGGCCGGGGCCGGTTTCGCGGCCTTTGGTCTCGCGGATGAGCGCGGGCAGGTCAGCGGCATCGATCTTAAAGAACCCGATGGATTCTCCGATGGTATCGGCTTCGCCGATCCACTTCTTCACGAAATCAAACGGACGGCCTTTACGCATGGGCACGAGCACCGGATCATCATCGGCCGTGGAATAATTGCGATCCACCAACAGGGCGGTGCGCTCGGGAGAGTTCACTAAGGCCTGGAGCATGCGGATGTCATAGAGCACATCGCCATCCATGATGAGCACACGATCTTTCACCGCTTCCAGCGCGGGCAGGGAGGCATGCATGCTGAGGGCGCTGCCTTCGAGAAAGGCGGCGTTGTAATACTCGATGATCTCCACGCCGTATTTCTTTTGCAACGCGGGGAAGGCGGCTTGAAGCTGCTCGCGGTTATAGCCGGTGACGACGGTGAGCTGAGGCACGCCCAGCTGGGCGAGGTGCATGATGTGGCGTTCCAGCAGGCTCTTGCCGCCGAACTCGAGGAGGACTTTGTGGCGACCACCGGTGGCTGCTCCGAGACGGGCGGCACGACCGGCGACGTAAAGAATGGCGTTCATGATGAACTACTATCTGTTGTTTGCTGTTTCGCGGCGTTGGCTTTCAGCGCCTTCAAGCTGGCTTCTTCGGTGTAGAAGAGCAACCAGCCGATAAGAACGAAGATGACTTCGCGGGCACGGCGCAAAAGGGCGTAAGCGACACAGAGCGTCTCCGGTAATCCGGCCATTTTGCCGAGCATGATGATGCCGGATTCTTGCACGCCGATGGAGCCGGGCACCCACATGCCGAGCAGCTTCGCCACGCCAGTGAAGGCTTCTACGGCGGTGGCCTGTGCCAACGTGATAGGCATGCCAAGCAAGTGTGCGATGAGATAGATCTCGAAAATATCTATCAACCAGCCCGCGAAATAGTACGTGGTGGAAGCGTAGAAACGCGGCCGATGATCGCGATAGAAGGTAGTGATGGTTTGATCCACGGCCTGGATCTTCTCCCGGTGCTTTTCCATGAGGGCGAGCTTCAGGCCCAGCGTGTTCGTCAGCAGCAGAGCGGTGCTGAACATGCCGCGGCGTTGCACCCAGAGCAGCGCGGTTACCAGGAGGACACCGCCAATCAGCACCAGCATCATTCCCGTGCGCAGGCCGGGATTATCTCCGCCGACATACATAAAAGCCACGGAGGCCAGTGTGATGAAGAGGACCTGGGCGATGGTCTGGGCGGTCTTGGAAACGATGGCGCTTGAGGTGCCAGCGTTGCCCGTCACGCCATGTTTTCCCAGCAGATAGATCTTCAGCGCCTCGCCACCGACATACGCGGAGGGGACGATGTTGTTCATCGCCTCACCGGCCCAGCGCACGCGAAAAAGCGTCCAGAAGGGCACCTTCAACTCTTTCGGAAAGGTGAACCGCCAGCCAAGGCAGTCGAAAATATAGACGATGAAATAAGGGATGAGCGCGAGTGGAGCCAGCCAGCCAAGCGTCTTGAGCGAAGCCCAGACGGCATTCAGATCCGTCTTGGAAAGATACCAGCCCAGAAAGGCCAGGCCGAGGATGAGGGCCAGCGTTTTCCAGAACGCTTTCATCGTGGCGAAGGTTGCAACGGACGGGAAGGTTGCAGGGCGAGGGCGACCATCCAGAACACATGACTGCCGATGGCAGTCATCCACAGGAACCATTCCAGCCCCTGAAAGCAGGCGAGGATGAAAACGAGCACAGAAAAGTCACGGTTCGTGGCGGAATCGATGAGCTTTTGCAACATCTGGTTGCGATCTTCCGGCGGATAACGCATCCCGCGCACGATTACGATGAAGGAAAGGATGGCGCCGAGCACGGCGCTTAGGCCCAGCCAGGTGCCATAAGCAGTCTGCTCCGTACGGACCAGGCCGATGGCGATGCAGGCGAAGACGGAGATATGCACGACCTGATCACCGGCGAGGTCCAGCCATTTACCAAGTGGCGATTCCTTGAAGACAGCGCGGGCGATATCGCCATCCACGCAATCGATGATGGCGGAGATCTGAAACAAAATCGCCCCGATGATGATGGACCGGCTGTCGCCTTGGGCAAAGAACAGCGCGGCAACCACACCCGTAAGGATGGAAATGATAGAAACGGCGTTCGGTGTGACGGGCGTGTGGATGAGCAGCTTCGAGAGCGGACGACCGCATGGGCGGTTGAAGACCTTGTCCACGAGACCATCCGCAGAGCTGGTTAACGAAGCCCACAGGGCGCGCTCGGCGGTTTGCGCGGAAGCAGCGTCAGTCACGGGCAGGGCTACACCTTGTGCGGTGACGCCAGTGAGCTTGTTCAGGGCTTCCGGCAAAGATTGATTGAGTGAGGGCACCAAACCGATGGGCAGCGGCGTGCCATCCTTCGCCAGCAGCCGGCCACCTTCTTGGATGAGCCGCTTTACATCCGCGGTCTGCACGTGAAGTGAGGTGGTGGCAATGAGCGAAGAGGTGCGCGGGGCGGGCATTTCCGCCACGACTGCAAAGGGGATGCCGAGAGCCTTGGTGCGCTTCAGCTCGGGCAGTTCGCCGCTGCAAACAATCGTGATGGGACTGGCTCCGCCGCGATGCGCGGCCACGACCAAGCGGTCGAGCAAGGTCAGCGCGGCAACTTTTAGCCCGCCGGTTTGCGGTTCGCAAACCAGCAGGGCGGGAAAGGTGATGGGCGAAGGCGGATTCAATTCCGCGCCGGGCTCCCTGAACCAGCGTTCTTCCCGGAGAAGACACCTTTGAAGCCAAAGTAAGCGATGGCGTCCTTCATGTTCGACACGAAGCGCATGATGGGATTCATGTCACCATTGGTGACGTATTGCATCGAGATGATGAAGCGTTGCTCGTTCGCCTTGATAGGCGTCACCGAGTGCCAGACCTTGTCGCCATTGAAGATGACGAGCGTGCCGGGCTTCACCTGCAGTTCCAGCTTCTCGACTTCATGGCCTTTATTCCGCGTGTGCAAATGGCAGAGCAGGCGTTCTTCCGTGTAAGAATAGAGCGCGCACCGATGCGGATCGGAAGCGGGGCATTCCTTGATCTTCTCATTGACCAGCTTTTGCAGGAACTCAATGAACTTGGGTTGATGATAGATCGCGGTCATCGCCGGGGCTTTTTCAGCCACCTGACCGTAAGAGACGCTGCCGCCCTTTTTGTGCTTCGGGATGTAGTTCCGGTGGATGAGCGGTTTCAGAGGTTCGAGTTGCTGATCCCACATGGTCAGGGCTTCGGGCGGCAGGAAGTTTTCCACCACCACAAATTCGTCCTGCGCCAGATAAGCCTGGCGGAGTTTGGCGAGGTCCTGCTTGGCGCAGGCCTGGTCGATCAAGGAACCGATATCGTTCATCTTAAGTATGTGCCG